>JAZGFO010000024.1:0-4537 GCA_036479655.1 Saprospiraceae bacterium | reverse complement strand
TAAAGAAAAAGGTAAAACTGTAAGAATATCCATGTACTGTAGAATATCTGTGCTGTAGAATATCTGTGCTGTAGAATATAAGAAACGACACCTTTTTATACCAATTTGGCTGCCATCCCACTAATTTTTATCCCAATTTTCACATACCAATCGGTCAGAATAAATATCACTTGACATTTTCTTACGTCAGACACACATTCTAGCACCAAACCACGATGGCAAATTTCACTTTTAGCGATATCTCTTCTTGGTGAGATCTTTTTACGATGGGATAATAAAAATATCTGTGCCAAATAAAAAATTTTTAAAAATATCTGAGCCAAAATATCCCAGCCCAAAATATCTGTGCCAAAATATCTGTGCCATAATATATGCCACATGCCAATTGCCATTGAAACCAAATCTCAATTAGTGTTATTGCTATTGAGACTCAATCTCAATTGGCACGATATTTGTTTGGCACAGGATTTGCGCAAATGTCATGCCAAAGAGAATACCATGCCAAAACTTTTGGCATACCATTTGCGTGGCATTTATACTAAGCAAATCCCATGCCATTGAGATTGAGACTCAATCTCAACCAAAATGTCTTTCAGTTTTAATTGAGAATGAGACTCAATGCCAATTACCATCGCAAATGGTATGCCAAAAAATAAGAATAAATAAAATAAACTTAATTGAGATTGAGACTCAATAGCAATTACTTTAGCAAATGGGATGCCAAAACTTAAATAAAAATTAATTGAGATTGAGACTCAATAGCAATCCCAAGCAAATTATATGCCACACAGAATAATTATTTTGAAAAATTACGATTTGTCATAAGTGCAAGTTTTACAATGACTTAAAAGTGAAAAATTCCTACGTGAAAACTTGCATCATAAGTCTAATGTTTTCAAAGGTTTATGGAATCGTCAAGTCAAGTGTTTTTTATGTCATAAGTCTAATGTTTTCAAAGGTTTATGACTTTTAGTAGTGCAAAAATAAAACCTGATTTTCTTAAAATAAAAATAAAATAGTTATAAACCCTTGTTGTATATAGACTTATGACGTGTCAACCTCTCCATGCCTCTTGACAAGTTGATCCATTTTGTTATAATAGAAAGCATAAGAATTGATAGTACGAAAACAAAATTGTTACTCTACTACTTTCTTATAAAAAAAGATTTATTTTTACTAAAGTATTTCTATATTGTGTCGATAATAGTAGTAGTAAGAAAGTATTTATAGCCTATATATAGGGGATAGAAATGTTAGCTATTGACAAGGATATTAATAGAATTAGTAGAAATGAGAAAAACGGAAGTATAGTAGAATCTTATTGTACGTCATTATCATCTGCTTATGATATGGATTTTATGTTGATTTTATACACAGAAAAAACAGGAAAAGTATATAGTTATTTTACGGATATAATAGATATGCTTTTTATAAGGAATTTATTTATTAGAAGTATAAATCACTACTCTATGAAATTTGATATAGAAAAATAAATTTATTTTTATACTAAAGTTTTTCTGTACTGTGTCGATAATAATAGTAGTAAGAAAGAAAGAAATTATAGCTTTATTATAGAAAGTAGGAAAAAATGAGATTTATAGGATTTTTAATAATTATTGTTGTAATAACTTCTGTTTGTTGTAGCATAGTAAAGAGCAAACAAAGTAAGGAATTAAAGGTTGTAGGATATAGTCAATCAATTAATAAGGTGATACAAGATAACAACCTGAAAACAAGTACAGTTCATTTTACGGAATTGCTGGAGATGATTAAATAATGGAAAAATTTAAAAAGATGATAGCAGATTTAAAAGGAAATGAAGCATATAAAAAAGAGATGCAAAATGCAGAGTTTAGACTTTCTAGATTTGTATCAAAAAGAGACAAAATAAGTAAAGAGCGTATCAAAATGTATACTCTATTTAATTATAAAAATAAACAGTATAAATTGGATATGCCTTAAGTTATTAGTATATATTAAGTTAAAATAAAAATAAAATTTTAGTGTTTTTGGAATGATGTTTGCGACTATATAAAGGTAGTTAAATTGTTAATCTTTTATATAGGAGTAAAAAATGGAAATTTCAGCAGAGTTTAAAAAAGTGTTAGTAGTAGGAGTTTTTGTTATATTTACAATTTGTATGTTAATCATTGCAATATAACCTTTTTTTGGAGTGTAGAAAAATGATAACAGTAATAAAAAAAGAGAATGTTGAAAAAGAGAATGTTAAAATAATTTGGAAATTCAGTAGTGACAATAGCAATCCTATAGAATTAATGCAAGATTTTAACTGTAAGACTACTAGAATTCAATGCTACAATCTGACAGAGTGTATTGACTATTCAACAAACTATGGAATTGTAATGTACGATAAACGCACAAAAATTAGTAGTTACGCATACTTCATTGATTTAAAAGATATGTTTACGTACTATGACATATTACATAAACATTTTAACTTTTCAATTTAATAGGAGATATACTATAAGCTAATATGTACTATTAAGCTAAATTTATTTTAATTTTATAGTTTAATAGGGAGTAAATTGAAACATGAAATAGCTTCAGAAATTACAAATATACTTGACGTTATTATGTCATGTATCATGCTACTATACGCAATTTCAAAAGTAGTAGTAGTTTCAATTTCTATTTTTATTATTAACTTTTTTGTGAGAGGAAAATAAATTATGAATGAAGCAAAAAAAGAAGTAAAGAAAACCTTAACTTTTGATAATTCTCTGACAGGTAGTATTAGTATTGACAGAGATACTTTAGTTAAGAACATTGAGACAGAGCATAGAAGTTATGCTAATTACTCTTTAAGCATTGATAAGAGTAAAAGCTTTTCATTGCCTGAACTGGAAAAACAGTATCCGTCAGGTTTTTCTCTTGGAATTGTTATCCACTTGAAAGACAACGCAAATCCAGACAACGCAAAGAAAACAAAAATGTCTCTTTAGTTTTATGCTATTCTGAACAATAGTATATTAACTTTGTACTATGCAAGGCTTGTACAGCTTGCATAGTACACTATTAAAGGTGATATTATGACAATTACTAGCTTAGTTAATACGTTTGCTTTTTGGAGTGTCTCAATTTATATGTTGTATTTGTTTTGTTATTACTTTTATACTCTTTTTATAAGGTGATACAATGATTAATAAGGATATGGAAAAGGTACTTGGAACGGATATAGAGATTCTAGCAACTATAATTTTAGCTATTGAAACACATAATTCTATAGCTTTCCAGTATACTAAAGATGTAGATTATAACGAAGTAAGAAATGTATTTCCGCATAACATCTACTGGAATTCTGAACACACTAAAGTTATGCTAGACGGATTTCAAATTAATGGATGTTCAAAGTCTGGAAAGATTAATAGTTTTAAGCAATTTGATTGTACATTTATTAAATCTTGTATTGTACTTGATGAGAAATTCCATATACAAGAAAGCTATAATTCGCAATCAAATAGATACAAAGATTCTATAATTGGAGTTGTAGATTGAACTCTATAACCTACAATATATTGTATACTCCATATATTGTAGGTTATAAAGTTTTACTTGTTATATATAGCATATACAATATATTGTATATCATATAGCTTTAAACACAAAATGTGCCAAAAATGGCACAGAATGTGGGTGTACCCCAGCGCCAATTTTCCTAATTTTTCAACCAAAGTTAATAAGGACCATTCAAATTCGCTATCTTTCAGCACAGGAATTGGCACCCTATTATCAAATCACGCAAAAAATTTTTCTGGTATTGGCAGGACTGTCAAAAAGGCAGATGCGTCAAATGTGTCAAGTCGTTGTTATCATTGAACTTATGACAAAGTTCACTTGACAACTGCCTATTTGACATAAACCTTGACACACCTAAAATCGTCATAAGTCTAATGCTGATAACGACTTAAAAATTATTCCAAGTTAGGCATACTAATTGCGTTATATAAGACTGTACTTTATTTTCAGACTTTATTGGGATGGGATGGTAAAATGGTAGAAATAGCTTGTGGAATAGTATTAGGATTTATTATTGCAGGTATTGTGATTGTAATTGTCAATAGATTTGGTCAACAAGCAGGATGGTGGATGTAGTTTTTAATACAATCTTTATTGGAGATGGTAAATGGTAGAATTAATTGATAGAGTAAAATTATTAAAGTGGATTGATTTGCAGGATGGTATTTATAGCATATCGACAAATAACATTATTAGTTATATAAAAGAAATGTCGGTAGAATTTGACCATAGTACAGAAATTGAAGAACTGGAAGATAAAATTACAGAACTAGAAAATAAATAATTTTGAACAATTATTTGGGAGAAAGAAAATGATAGAACCAAATGGATACCTAAGATTTAAGACAGAGCTTGGTACTGAAACTGACATTGATTGTAATGTTAAAATCAGTGGTCCTATATGTATTTGGCTTGGTGGGCATATTGAAGCAGAAGTGAAGCACCAAAAGCTGTTCCTGCCAAACCAAGAGAAAATGGCGACACATAGTTGGTTCAAAGA
>JAZGFO010000023.1:0-12042 GCA_036479655.1 Saprospiraceae bacterium | reverse complement strand
GGAATTATGGGTTAGTAATTATAGGAGCTTCTTGTAAAAGTAGAGGTTGCTTTAACGACTTCTATTTTAACATCCTATTATCTAAATATTTAATTATATTTGTGCTATGTTTTATACATATAATATATCAATAATTATTATTATCTCTGATCACGGATCGTGCTAGAGTAGATAGTTATTATAAAAAGCTCTGACGGATCGAAATGACCTCAGAGCTTTTTTTATTTTTACATGTTTTTAAAATTTATAAGGTAAATAATTTTTGCAATGGGAAAATATAGAGAATATGGTAAATTAGACTTACCAGAAATTGATAAAACCATACTAAAGTATTGGAAGGATCATGACATATTTAAAAAGAGTGTAGACGAACGGTCAATTGACAATACTTTCGTGTTTTATGAAGGCCCTCCATCTGCCAATGGTAAGCCAGGTATTCACCATGTAATGGCAAGAGCGGTGAAAGATATTTTTTGTAGATACCAAACAATGAAGGGCAAACGTGTAGAGAGAAAAGGTGGATGGGATACTCATGGATTACCTGTAGAACTAGCAGTAGAAAAAGAATTAGGGATTACGAAAGAAGATATAGGTAAATCTATCTCTGTAGATCAATACAATCAAAAATGTAGAGAAACAGTAATGCAATACAAAGGAATTTGGGATGACATTACTTTAAAAATGGGATATTGGGTAGACCTTGAAAAACCTTACATCACGTTTGAAAACAACTATATTGAATCTGTTTGGTGGCTTATCCAACAACTACACAAAAAAGGTTACTTATATAAAGGATATACAGTCCAGCCATACTCACCAGCAGCAGGAACAGGTCTAAGTACTCATGAATTAAATCAACCAGGTTGCTATAGAGACGTAAAGGACACATCCGCAGTAGCACAATTTATGGTAGTAAAAAACGCTAAGTCAGATTTTCTATTCGAAGATGTCGATGCTGGAGATGTGTACTTTATTGCTTGGACAACTACTCCTTGGACATTACCTTCCAATACCGCATTGGCAGTAGGAGGT
Source organism: Saprospiraceae bacterium (assembly GCA_036479655.1). Classification (GTDB taxonomy): domain Bacteria; phylum Bacteroidota; class Bacteroidia; order Chitinophagales; family Saprospiraceae; genus CAJXUU01. The sequence continues at coordinate 11,010 of JAZGFO010000023.1, read as the reverse complement.
AAAATTGATTACGTCAGAATTGCAACATTCAACCCATATACCAAAATTAGGGTTAATCTTATCCTTGCTAAAGCATTGGTTGGAAAATGGTTTAAGCCAGAACAATCGGAGCTTTCTTTTGAAGACTATAAACCTGAAGACAAACTTATACCGTATAAAATAACAGGAGAATATAAAGGTGCATCATTGGAAATGTTGGAATATCATCAGTTATTGCCTTATGTACAGCCAGAAGACGGTGATGCATTTAAGGTGTTGATAGGAGATTTTGTATCTACATCAGACGGTACAGGTATTGTACATTTAGCACCTTCATTTGGTGCTGATGATATGAGAGTGGGTAAAAAATATGGTATGGGATCACTAACCTTGGTGGATAGACAAGGAAAGTTTGTTGATGAAGTGACAGATTTTGCCGGTAGATATGTCAAGGACTATAGAGACGAAGGAGAAAACTATCGCAATGTCGATGTAGATATCTCTATCAAGTTGAAAGAAGAAAATAAGGCTTTTAATGTACAGAAATACAGTCACAATTATCCTCATTGTTGGAGAACGGACAAGCCGGTATTATACTATCCATTGGATTCATGGTTTGTACGGACCACAGCGGTCAAAGATAGATTGATAGAGCTTAATAAAACAATCAATTGGAAACCAAGTCACACAGGAGAAAAACGATTTGGTAATTGGTTAGAGAATCTTCAAGATTGGAACTTGTCTCGATCAAGATATTGGGGAATACCACTTCCATTATGGCGAACCGAAGACAATAACGATGAGATATGTATTGGGTCAATCGAAGAATTGAAAAATGAAATCGAAAAAGCGAATAATGCTTTAGGTTTATCACAAGAAGTGCCAAAAGATATGCACAGACCATATATTGATTCAGTAATTTTGGTAAGTGATAATGGTCAAAAAATGACAAGAGAATTAGACCTTATTGATGTTTGGTTTGATTCAGGAAGTATGCCTTATGCTCAGATGCATTATCCATTTGAAAACAAAGAAGCATTTGCTAATAATTTTCCGGCAGACTTTATTGCAGAAGGAGTAGACCAAACGAGAGGATGGTTTTTTACACTTCACGCAATTGCGACCATGGTTTTTGATAGTGTAGCTTTCAAAAACGTAGTTTCAAATGGATTGGTATTGGATAAAAAGGGTGTAAAAATGTCTAAAAGATTAGGCAATGCAGTAGATCCATTTGATACAATAGATAAGTATGGAGCGGATGCTACAAGATGGTATATGATATCTAATGCATCACCATGGGACAATCTAAAGTTTGATACGGATGGAATCGGTGAAGTACAGCGTAAGTTTTTTGGAACACTTTATAATGTATATTCTTTCTTTTCATTGTACGCCAATATTGATGGATTTACTTATAATGAAAAACGAATACCATTAAAAGATAGACAAGAAATTGACAGATGGATCATATCATTACTTAATTCTTTACAAAAAGATGTTGACAATGATTATGCAACATATGAACCTACTCAAGGGGCAAGAAGAATACAAAACTTTGTTGATGAGCATTTATCTAATTGGTATGTAAGATTATGTAGAAGACGTTTTTGGAAAGGGGAATACGGACAAGACAAAATTGCAGCTTATCAGACTTTATATGAGTGCCTTCTATCTATTTCTAAAATGATGGCACCAATATCACCTTTCTTTGCAGATTGGTTGTTTCAAAACTTAAATGATGCGACAGGACTCACCAAAGAAGAATCAGTACACTTGGCAATGTTTCCTTCTTCTGACGATAGTACAATTGATAAGAAGTTAGAAGAAAGAATGAATTATGCTCAACGGATTTCTTCATTAGTATTGTCACTTAGAAAAAAGGAAAACCTAAGAGTAAGACAACCGTTAAAAAAGATACTTTTACCAGTACTTAATAGCTCATTTCAAGAACAAGTAGATGCTGTCAAAGATCTTATACTTGCAGAAGTAAATGTAAAAAACATTGAATACATTACGGATACAGAAGGCATTATTAAAAAGAAAGCTAAAGCAAACTTTAAAACTTTAGGAAAAAGATTGGGCAAACATATGAGAGATGCCAGTCAAGCTATAATGGCATTTGATCAGGATACAATTGCACAAATAGAAAAAACAAATAGCTATACATTGGACTTTGGAGATGTTCGTTATGATATCACTTTAGAAGATTTAGAGATAGTGTCTGAGGATATTCCTGGGTGGCAAGTGGCAAGCGACAAAGATATTACCGTTGCTTTGGATATTCAGCTAGATGAAGATTTATTAGCAGAAGGGACAGCAAGAGAATTGGTAAATAGAATCCAAAACATAAGAAAGTCAAGTAACTTTAAAGTGATGGATAGAATAACAGTAGAAGTAACCTCTACCGAGATGGTTGATAAAGCACTATTACATTATAGTGACTATATATGTAGCGAAGTATTGGCAAATAGTATATCGAGTATTTCTGATCTAAAAAAAGGAGAAAAAGTAGAGCTGCTTGAAGGAGAAGAAATGTATATTAACGTAAACTTAGTAAACTAAATATAGAAATATAAAAGAGTAAATGGGAATCAAATCCATACTTGTAAAACCATTGGCAAAAATAACCGCTAATCGTATCAAATCTTGGGCAGCTACTGCAGCAGTTGATCAGGATGATATGATGCGGATGTTGGTAAAAAAGGCTAAAAACACGATTTTTGGTGTAGATCATGGTTTTAAAAATATTGAAACTTACGAAGATTTTAAAAAACAGGTACCCATTAGAGACTATGAAGCACTACGACCATATATTGATAAAATAATAGTTGGTAATACAGATGTGCTTTGGCCAGGCAAACCAAAATATTTTGCAAAAACCAGTGGTACGACTTCTGGAGTCAAATACATTCCACTTACTTCTGATAGTATGCCCAATCATATGACAACTGCAAAAAGTGCAATGATTAATTATATTGCAGAATCTGGAAATGCTTCGATCTTTGATGGGAAAATGATGTTTTTGTCTGGATCTCCAGTTTTGGATACAAAAGGAGGTATTCCTACTGGTAGATTGTCAGGAATTGTCAACCATGAAATACCAACAATTCTTAAATCTAATCAGATGCCGTCTTATGATACCAATTGTATAGAAGAATGGGAACAAAAATTAGATAAAATAGTAGAAGAGACGATCAACGAAGACATGAGACTTATAGGAGGTATACCTCCATGGGTACAGATGTATTATGAACGAATACTAGAGCATACTGGAAAACAAAAAGTATCAGAAATTTTTAATAATTTTAATCTGTTTATGTATGGTGGAGTTAATTTTGAACCCTATAGGGCACAATTAGAAACACTTATTGGTAAACGAATACCCAGTATAGAATTGTATCCTGCATCAGAAGGTTTTATAGCTTTTCAAAACCGTCAAGGTGATCCTGGATTGTTACTTAATAGTAAATCTGGAATATTTTTTGAGTTTGTCCCTGTTTTAGAAATTAGTAATGATAATCCAACAAGACTTAAACTTGATCAAGTAGAATTAGATACAGAATATGCAATCATTATTAATAATAATGCTGGTTTGTGGGGATACAACATTGGTGATTGTGTAAGATTTATATCCTTAAAACCCTATAAATTATTAGTTACAGGAAGGGTAAAACATTACATTTCTGCTTTTGGAGAACATGTTATTGGCAAGGAAGTCGAAGAGGCATTATTGCGAGTATCCAATGAAAAAAATGTTAGAATTATTGAGTTTACAGTAGCACCTCAAATCAATCCACCTTCTGGAGCCACACCCTACCATGAGTGGTTTATTGAATTTGACAATCCTCCAACTGACTTGTCTTCATTTGCCCATGAGGTTGACCAAGAAATGATAAAACAAAACATCTATTACAAAGATTTAATTCAAGGTAAAGTACTTCAACCGTTGGTTATTTCTCCCCTTATTCCTGGCGCTTTTCGTAAATATATGAAAACACAAGGAAAACTTGGTGGACAAAACAAAGTACCTCGCCTAAGTAATGACAGAAAACTTGTGGATCAGTTAGCAGATTTTATTTTGAGATAATGATAATAACCATAGTATCATGTATGACAAGTTTTATTCTTTTCGGTTAATTATTCGTTCAAATAGTTTTAATTTATCTATTCCAAGCAGTATAAAATAAGCAAATAAAGTTAAGAAAAATAAAGTAGTCATAATTCTTAAATAGATCTTTACTGTCCATTCTAAAGCAACTTTTACACGCTGCATTGTACTTATTTTAATTTCTTTACCCTCTAAAAGAGAAAACTGTACAGTACAGAATTCATTTTCATCATCAAAATCTCCAAGACTAACTCCAAGTCCTTGAAGTTGTTGTTCTATCTCAAGAATACGGTTTTCTAAACCCATATATTCATCTATTTTTCCACCTTTGGATTTTAATTCAATTAGTGAATTTCTGATTTTCTCCAATGATTGTTTTTTCGCATTCAATTCTTTGTATTCGTTTGTTTTGTCCTTTTTTGTTATTTGTTTTGCCTGTACTTTTCCAATAGTTATTAATTGGTTGTATAGAGCATCAAAATTTTGTGGAGGAACACCAATTACTAAATTAAGTTTTCGATAACCTTTATTTCCACTTTTTTGTTCAAATTGAATTAGAGCATCAAGTTTTTCAATCGTTTTTCTTGATGATTTTTCTTCTTCTTCAAAACTTGTTGATTTGGTTTTAATTTCAGCAATTTTCTCATATTTCTGATCAACTTTTATTGCAGATTGATTTGAATTATTTGATTTTACTTTATATTTTTTAGTAGCATAGTTTCTTTTCGAGTTAGAAATATTGTTAAAGAATTGAGTTTGATTTGGAGTTTCATTAAAAGTTTTAGTGAACCCATATATAAATCTAAATATGAATAGAATCGCAAAAACTACGATTAACCAAAAAATGAGTTTTTTAAACCTTTTCCTAAATGTTTGTTCCATAATTTGAGTTTATTTTACGGTGTACTGTATATATAACAAATATATCTTTGATTATATTTTATTAATTCCTTTTAGAAATGGGACAAATTTACAATCACCAAAGTCTTCTTTTTTGTACTCATTTGAAGAAACCTTAGTAAATCGGAGCATTTTTTGTGCTTTTTCATCTCCTAAAGGAACAACCATTTGACCACCAATTTTTAATTGATCCATTAACGCTGCTGGTACATAAGTAGCACCACAAGTAATTAGTATTTTGTCATATGGAGCAAACCTTGGCGATCCTTTATATCCATCACCTAACAAGGTTCTGACCCGACCATACCCAAGTTTTTTGAGCAACGAATCAGTCTTGTGGAATAATTTTTCTTGCCTTTCAATTGTATATACTTTTACACCTAAATAGGATAAAACACAAGATTGAAAACCACTTCCAGTACCTATTTCTAATATCTTTTCATTACCTTTTAGATCTAATAATGTTGTTTGAAGTGCTACAGTATAAGGTTGTGAAATTGTCTGGTCAGCTTCTATAGGAAAAGCTACATCAGTATATGCCCATTTAGCAAAGGCACTATCCAAAAATAAATGACGAGGAATATGCATAAATGCACTGAGGATTCTTTGGTCCGTTATTCCCTTTTTTCGTAGTGTAGTTACTAATTTTGATCGTAATCCTTTATGTAAATAGCTATCTTCCATTAGGTGTAATTAAATTAATATCAATGTTATATACATTACATATATTTTGAATGTGTAAACTACGCAATTTTTATGCAAAAGCCCAAATATATTGTATTGAAAATTAGAAAGAGGATAGAGAAGCACCAAAAAAGTAAAGAAATGTCGCATTAGATTTTCTAAAACAATTATGATAATAATAGTTTAGTGGTAATGATAGTTTAGAAACAACCCAAAAGATTATAGTAGGTTTTTGTCTAATTTTCCTTTTTTTATATCTTTGAATAAGCCAAAAACAGGAAAACAATATTGGTTCTGTTTATAAGTAAGTTATAGGCAATTACCCTATAAAAGAATTAATTAAAAAGCTAACGATCACAGGAAAGTAAATTTGCTAAAAAAAGAAGAATTGAAAAAATGAGCGCTGATAATCAATTAGTTGTGAACGTTAGTCAGAAAGAAAAAAAGAAAAATTAACCAATGAATAAAATCGGAATAATTGGCGGAATTGGACCAGAATCAACAGTAGAATACTACAGAATGCTCATTAAATTATTTCGAGCGAAATTGGATACAAATCAATATCCTGAAATATTGCTTCAAAGTATAGATATGACGGAAATGCTTGATTATGTATTCAAAAACCAATTAGATAACTTGGTGGAATTTCTAAAAATAAAAATCAATATATTAGAACAATCAAAAGTAGATTATGTAGCATTAGCATCAAATACACCACATCTCGTTTTCGATAAATTGGCGAAATCCGTAGATGTGGAAATGATAAGCATAGTCGAAGAAACCTGTAAATCGATTTCAAAAACAGGAATTAAAAAAGTAGGACTGCTTGGAACAAAATCAACGATGAGCAAAGGGTTTTATCAAAAAGTGGCAAAGAATAATGGAATCAAAATGGTAATACCAAATGAAGAATATCAAAATTACGTACATGAAAAATATATGGGTGAATTAGTGTTTAATCACATAAATCCTGATACAAAAAAACGACTTATTCAAATAGTAAATGAATTGAAAGTCAAAGAAAAAATAGAAGGAATTGTTCTTGGCGGAACAGAATTACCTTTGATATTGGAACAAAACGATTTCGAAAATTTAAAAGTTTTCAATACAACTGAAATTCATGTAAATGCGATACTGGACAAAATGATAAATTAAAAAAAACTCTGCCTATAACAATGACTAAAACGGCAAGTGTCGCTAAATACGCCACCTGCGTTTAGCCTAATCGTTATAGCCAATGAAGGCAAAAGAAACGGTAATTATTGTTAATATTTAAATCGATAAACATGAAACACTTAAATTTTTTAAGCTTGCTATAAGTTGGGCTTTTCATTACCTCATGTCAAAGAGATGATATTGAGGAGGATTTTGTAAATGAACTTTCAATATAACAATTCCTTACGCGGCCCTCAACTTACCTAACTTAGATTTACGCAATTTATTTGTTACGTATTCTTTATCCACATTATAAGAGGTAATTTCATTTTGGGAAGGCAATTCATACATAGCGTCAGTTAATACTGCTTCGCAGATTGATCTTAGTCCCCTTGCTCCTAATTTATATTCTAAAGCTTTTTCCGCTATTGTATCCAAAGCATCTTGTGTAAACTCTAACTTAATACCTTCTAATTCAAACAATTTTTTGTATTGTTTTACGATAGCATTATTGGGTTCTGTGAGAATAGCTATAAGTGTCTCTCTGTCCAATGGATCAAGGTAAGTAAGGACAGGCAATCGACCTATTAATTCTGGAATAAGACCATAAGATTTTAAATCTTGATGTGTAATATATTGAAGTAGATTTTCTTTATCAATAATTTCTTTATCATCTTGGCTAAACCCAATAACTTGAGTATTAAGTCTTCTGGCAATGTTCTTGGTAATACCACTAAAAGCACCTCCACAGATAAATAGGATGTTTTTAGTATTTACTTTTATCATCTTTTGTTCTGGATGTTTTCTTCCTCCTTGTGGCGGTACATTAACTTCTGTTCCTTCAAGCATTTTTAACATTGCTTGTTGTACACCTTCACCAGAAACATCTCTTGTAATACTTGGATTATCATTTTTTCGAGCAACTTTATCCATTTCATCTATATAGACAATTCCTTTTTGGGCAGCCTCAACATCAAAATCACAATTTTGGAGCAATCTACTCAACATACTCTCTACATCTTCTCCTACATAACCAGCCTCTGTAAATACTGTAGCATCTACAATAGCAAAAGGTACATCCAAAAAGTTGGCAATCGTTTTTGCTAACAATGTTTTTCCAGTACCTGTCTCTCCAACAAATAATATATTTGATTTTTCTATTTCTATATCGTCACCTATAGTATGATTCAATCTTTTGTAGTGATTATAGACGGCTACAGATAGAAATTTTTTGGCTTCTGTTTGACCTATAATATATTGATCGAGGTAAGTTTTGATGTGCACAGGAGTAACATTAGCAGGCAGGGTATAGTCAGACTTTCCAATAGTTTTCTTATTATCTATTTCGTCGTTTATTATCTCGTGAGCTTGCTCTACACAGACTTCACAGATATGACCATCTATACCTGCTATAAGGACAAGGGCTTCTACCTTATCTCTTCCACAAAACGAACATTTAATATTTTCTTTCTGTCTAGCCACTTTTTCCGGTTTTATACAAAGGTACGATTAAATGATAAAATACTTATTTTGATTTTGGTGTTCTAACTAAAACCTCATCAATTAAGCCATATTTTTTGGCTTCAGTTGCAGTCAACCAATGATCTCTTTCAGAATCTTTTTCTATCTGATTAAATGTTTTGCCAGTATGTTGTGCCAAAATATCGTACAATTCTTTTCTTAATTGTTTAATTAGATTGTAAGATATTTCCATATCTGTAAATTGACCTTGCATTCCCCCAGATGGTTGGTGAATCATCACTCTACTGTGTTTTAGACAAGACCTTTTACCTTTGACACCTGCTGTCAATAATACTGCTCCCATTGATGCTGCTAACCCTGTACAAATAGTAGCTACATCTGGAGCTACATACTGCATTGTATCATAGATTCCCATACCAGCAATCACTGAACCACCTGGACTATTGATAAACATTTGAATATCTCGTTTTGGATCTGTGCTTTCCAAAAACAAAAGCTGTGCTTGAATCACATTTGCAACATAATCATTTACAGGTACGCCCATAAAAATTATTCTATCCATCATCAATCTTGAAAAAACATCCATCCCTACAACATTCATTTGTCGTTCTTCGATTACCTGTGGTGTAAATCCTTGAATGTTTGGTACTGAGGCATTCATATATTTTTCTAAATGCATACTACTCATACCTAAATGTTGAGTTGCGTATTTTTGAAATTCATCTTTTGGAAACATATATATTGATTTATTTTTTAGTAATTGTTGATTTATAGTACACAAGATAAATAATAATAATTAATCTATTTTTTGTCTACTAAAATTATGAAAGTCTACATTAATACTGTACTAACGTATTATTGCGCTTTATGTTTTTCATTAAGGTCTTTTACAAAATCATTAAACTTGTCAATAGTAATTGATTTGTCCTTTGTTTTTACTGTATCTCCTATCTTGTCAAATACCTTTGAAGAGACCAATTCCTCATATGTTTTATTTACTTCTTCTTTGTTCTGCATAAGGTTTTCCATTATACCATCAATCATAGATTCGTCCATTCCATATTGACCCATATAACCTTTTATTTTATTGGCCATAGATTCTTTTACTTCTTCAGCAGAGACTTCTACTTCAAATTTATTAGACAATTCACTCTTAATTAGATTCCACTTTGTACTGTCTATAAATGCTGGAAAATCCTTTTCAATCTCCTCATCTGACAGTTTTTCGTTGGTCATTTTTAACCATCTTTTTAAGAAAGCTTCTGGGAGTTCTACTTTTGTATCTGCGACCAACTTATCCATAATATTTCGGTACATCACTTGCTTTGCTTGATTACCATAATGCTTTTCTACATTACCCTTCAGCTTTGCAACAGCATCTTTTTCAGAAGATACTTCATCTTTACCAAACGCTTTATCAAATAACTCTTGATCTAAGGCTGCTTCAATATGTCTTGAAATATTAACTATTTTTCCTATAAACATATTACCAATAACTGGCTCTTCTTCTTTTTCTGTATCATTTTCTTGAATCTTAAGAATATACTTTTTTACGTATTCTTCGTTTCTATCTTTTTCAAGGTTATTTACATCAAATGTAAAAGTATCATTTTTACTCAGCTTAAGTACTTTGTCCTTAACCTCATCTTCTAACATATCAACCATAACCGTAAACTCAGTAGCCCAACCATCTTTCTTCTTCTTTTTTCCCGACAACTCATCTGCTTGGATAGTTAAAATATCTTTTTCTTCCGTTTTGCCATCAATGTTTTTAGATACACCAAAATGTTTTCTCAATTGATCCAATTCTTTATCTATTGTTTTTTTATCTACTTTGATCTTATAAATCTCATATTCGTCTTCATCACTAACACCAGCTACATCAATTGTAGGAATAAGTCCAATGTCAAATTTGAATTCGTAAGACTCCATGTTATTAATATCAAAATTTAAATCCCCAACTTGATCATCTGAAGGTATTGGCTGTCCAATAATTTTAAAATCTGCTTTGTCTAAGTAATCTGCTATAGCATTTTGTAGTGTATCATTGACAACTTCTACTAAAAGTTTTTGACCATACATCTTTCTTACCACAGAGATTGGCGTTTTTCCAGCTCTAAAACCTTTCATTTGGGCTTTTTGAGCATATTTTTTAAGCTCACTATTGAATTTTGATTTGTAATCATTAATATCAATATTAATCGTAATGGTTGCGTTGACATTATCAACAGCTTTTTTGTCAATTTTCATCTGTTTGAAATTGAATTATTAAATAATAAAAATTAGTGGATTTCTAATAAGAAAAGTGAATTCTGTTTGAATATTTAAATTATAGTTAATAAATATCCAAACAGAATTTATTGTGCGGGTAGAGGGAGTCGAACCCCCACGCCTCGCGGCACTAGATCCTAAGTCTAGCATGTCTACCAGTTCCATCATACCCGCTATATAAACAACACTTTTTTAATAAGCGACGCAAAGATAACAACTTAATTTGTTTCAAAAAAGTTTCTTACACATTTATATCATTTTTTATCACACCAAAAAATAGAACAATTATAATTCAACATTGTTTTATTTCTTTCATGACTAGTAGTGTCATATATTAGCCCATACTGTCAATCCATTGCGTAAGTATAAAAACAATCAAGAGTTGGCAGCAAAAATCAACAACCAAAATAGCCACCAATCCAATGCCAATA
>JAZGFO010000022.1:0-13987 GCA_036479655.1 Saprospiraceae bacterium | reverse complement strand
AATGAGACAGTTTGGATTCCGCCTTTACTTGCACATCCTGACAAAACAAAAGATGCAATTTTTATGGCAGGAGGAAATGTTGACGGAACGACTGGCAGTCATATGATAAAATTAGAAGTCATAAACAACGGTGAAATAATACCTACACAATTTGACTTTAATTTTGGAACTTCAGGTGGTACAATATCAGCAATGGGAATGAGTCCTTTAGATTACAATCAATTATATGTAGCTACGACAAATGGCTCTATTTATAAATCTAATGATGGAGGAGAAAATTTTGATCATGTACAATTTGGAATCCCAGGCAGTAACTATCTATATGGTTCATGTATAAAACCAAGTAAAATAGATGTCAATACAGTATATCTTTCAGGAAGTGGTTATTTTAATCCTGCTGTTTATGTATCTCATGATGGCGGTGAAAGTTATGCTCCAATGAATAATGGCATGCCGCCGACATTGGTATTTTGTCTTGCTCCGAATGAAGACGAATCACTTATATTTGCTGCAACAGAAGCTGGACCATATGTGTATATAACTGAAGATCAACAATGGTACGATTTGAGTGGTGGAAACACCCCATATCAAACCTACTGGAGTGTAGAATATCTTGAAGATAGTCAGACAGCAAGATTTGGTACTTACGGAAGAGGAATTTGGGATTTTGAATTAAATAAAATAATAACTGAAGTTGAAGAAACCAGCAAAAAGGAATTAAAATTTGTGATTAGCCCTAATCCATTTACTGATTATATTGATATTAAAATTACAGCTGCCAAAAATGTAACTATAACAGTTTCAGATATTAATGGTAAGATTATGAAAACTACAATGCAAAAAAGTAATGAAAATATCAGAATAGATTTACAAAATATTAAAAGTGGTACTTATTTTGTAACTATATTTATGGACAATATTAAAGAAACAAGAAAAATAATAAAAATATAGATGAGTGAAATATTAGGAATAGGATCAAGAGTAAAACACCCTTCTTATGGAGAAGGCGCAATTATAGGTGTTGATATAGCTGCTTATAAAGTCTGTTTTATGCAGTATGGATTAAAGCATGTTGGAAAAGAATTTTCAGGATGGGAAATTATTGAAGCTCTAGAACATGAATCTACAGAATCATTTACCCAAGCTGAAAAATCATTAACAAAAATACTAAAAACATGGATGGGCTTAACTGAGCATGTCAACTTAGGAGATAAGTGGGACAATGGAACTATGAGTCTTCAGCCTGGAGATTCAAATCTAAAAAGCAAAGAAATACCGATTGATATTTTCTTTCACAAAATTGTTATGGTTAGGGACAGATTGAGAGTAATGGAACAAAGAATAAATAGCAGCGGCTTGACAGATGAAGAAAAAGTAAATTTGCAACAATATATTACAAGAATTTATGGAAGTTTAACCTCATTTAATGTCTTATTTAAATACAAAGAAGATCATTTTAAAGGCAGTTAAATAGCACCAATGCGTAAAAAAGAAAAGGCTGCTGACATTGCCAATATTCTAGAAGATTTATATCCAGAAACCCCTATACCCCTTGACCATAAAGATCCATATACATTACTCGTGGCAGTGTTATTATCTGCTCAATGTACTGACAAACGGGTAAACTTGATAACTCCTGCATTATGGAAATTAGCAGATAATGTATATGATATGTCCGTCCAAAAGGTGGAGGATATAAAACAAATAATAAGACCTTGTGGATTATCTCCTCGAAAATCACAAGCTATTCATGGGCTAAGCAACATATTGGTTAATCAGTATGATGGTCAAGTTCCAAAGTCCTTTGAAGCTTTGGAGTCACTTCCTGGCGTAGGACACAAAACGGCGTCCGTTGTTATGTCCCAAGCATTTGGTGTACCTGCATTCCCGGTAGATACGCACATTCACCGATTGGCATATAGATGGTGTTTGAGTACTGGTAAGAATGTTGATAAAACGGAAAAAGATTTAAAAAGACTGTTTCCAAGAGAATCGTGGAATAGACTACATTTACAAATAATATTTTTCGGCAGAGCATTCTGTACAGCAAGAGCTCATGATCCAAAAAACTGTCCTATTTGCAGTAAATATGGTCGAAAGAGTCTATTTTAATTTCACTTTATAGAGAATATACGACAACATTGCTTAGAATTTCATCTGTGTAGAGAAATAATTATTTACCTTGTGATATATTATTACCATCAAATAATAAGCGAATATATGTACAATCGTATTTTAGTGACATTTATAATTATCACCCTTCTAATTAGTTGTTCGAGTGACAATAATAATGGTGCAAAAAATGTAACAATAGCACCTACTCATATAGATTTCTCAAAAATTGAACGATCAAATACAGAATTCAAAATATTGGATTCAGAAGTAACTGGAATAACTGCTGATAATAAAGTAAAAGAAACAAAAGGCTTCAATCATTTTCTTTGGGCATCTATTTATAATGGTTCGGGAGTAGGTATTGCCGATTATAATAATGATGGACTACCAGATATATATGTTGGACAAAATATGACTGCTGACAAATTGTATCTTAACAAAGGTAATATGCAATTTGAAGATGTATCATCGGGACTTCCTCAAGATATAAGGTGGACATCGGGAGTAAGTGTGGTAGATATTAACAATGATGGATTGATGGATATATATGTTTGTAAATTTGGACCTTCAAAAAATCCAGAAGATAGGAGAAATCAATTATTGATAAATAAAGGCAATATGCAATTTGAAAATCAAGCGAAACAGTTTGGTCTAGATGATTGGGGATACACCACCCAAGCAGCATTTTTTGATGTTGACAAAGATGGGGACAAAGATGTATATATTATTAACCAACCTCCAGACAGTCGATTTAGACAACAAAAGCAACCTTCGAATGTAGAAAAATCTAAATACTATTCCGATCGATTATATATCAGAAATGGCAGTGGTAGATATGTTGACCAAACAGAAAAATATGGTCTATTAAATTATGCTCCGGGATTAAATGTATTAGTCAATGATATAAATAATGACGGTTGGTTAGATCTATTTGTTTCCAATGATTACGAACAACCTGATTTTCTATATATCAATCAGAATGGTGAAAAATTTACAGAAGAAATAAAAACAAGAACGGGACACATTTCAAACTTTTCTATGGGTAGTGATATTGGAGACATTAATAACGATGGACTCAATGATATAGCAGTCTTAGATATGTCATCTAATGATCATTATCGATCAAAAACGAACATGGGCGCTATGAACGAAGCTGCATTTTGGAACAATGTAGAAAAAGGAAATCATTTTCAATATATGTTTAATGCGCTGCACTTAAATCAAGGAGGTGGAAAATATAGTGAAATAGGTCAATTGGCTGGAATGGCACAAACAGATTGGAGTTGGAGTGTGTTGATTGAGGATTTTAATATGGATGGTCTCAAAGACATGTATGTAACAAATGGTATAAAAAAAGATATTCGTAACAATGATTTTTTAGAAATAATAATGAAATCTATAAAGAAGGGTAAAAAAGAATTCCAAACATTAGATTTATTACCAAAAATACCATCAAACCCTCTTTCAAATTTTTACTTTGAAAATAAAAATGGTTACCAATATTCTGATAAGACAAAATCTTCTGGTTCTTTTTCTCCAAATTTTTCTACAGGAGCAGCGACAGCAGATATAGATAGAGATGGAGATTTAGATATATTTGCATCCGTTTCTGAATCATCATCAATTATTTTAGAAAACAAAACTTCATTCAATAGTAAGTCATTAAGATATAGTATTCAATCGTCTTTGTGGAATGAATTTTTAAATGCTACGTTTATTATTAATACTAATTATGGTATTCAACGAAAAGACATTATTCCAGTTAGAGGCTACTTGTCTTCAACATGGGATCAAGTCATATTTGGTGTTCCAAAAGATGCATCAATAAATCAAGCTTATGTCAAAACTATATATGGTGACACTTATGAATTACCTTTAGATTATACAAAGATTAATATTCTCAGTAAAAATAATCTTAAAAAAATTAAAATCAATGATGACTCTGTTAATGAATTGTACTTCAACAAAGGTCCTAATATAAATTATGTTCATAAAGAAAATCAGTTTAATGATTTCAAAACAGAGCTTTTACTACCTCATAAGTTATCAGAAAATGGCCCTTGTGCAATAACTGAAGATATCGACAATGATGGTAACATTGATCTATTTATCGGTGGGAGTCTAGGACATCCACTACAACAGTATTACGCTAAAAATGGGCAATGGGTCGAAAAAAACAATACGTTTTGGCAATCCTACTCAAAAAATGAAAACCAAGAGATTATATTTTTTGACAAGGATAATGATGGAGACAAAGATATGTACATTGTCAATGGTGGAAATGAAGATATTACCAATGGAAACAGTTGGTTGGTGGATCAATTATTTGAAAATGATGGTAGCGGTAATTTTATTTTGGACAAATCACTCCCGTCTATTGGTCGCAATACTTCAAGTGCACAGGCGATTGATATTGATAATGATAATGATCTTGATCTGATTGTATTTGGGTCACATGTTATTGGTCAATATCCTAAAAGTCAATATTCCTATGTGTTGGAGAATACAAATGGAAAATTTAAGCTTAATAAAACACTTATCGCAGATCTTGACGCAATAGGTATCGTATCCAGCAGCACAATAATAGATTATGATGGTGATGGTAAAAATGACATAGTAGCTATTGGTCCTTGGGAAGCTCCGCATGTCTTATTTCATACAGGTAATACAATGTCAATAAAAACGCCCACTGAATTAGCTAACATTTCTAGTTGGTGGACACATATCAATACTGCTGACCTAAATGGGGATGGAAAAAAAGAAATTATTCTTGGGTCATTTGGAGGGAATAATAAATTTCACCCTTCTATAAAAAAACCGTTACAAATATTTGGCAATGACTTTGATGATAGTGGTACGAACGATGTAGTACTGGCAAAATATTATAATGATAAAATAGTACCAACAAGAGGCCGAGAATGTAGTAGCCAACAGATACCAGACATACAAGATAAGTTTCCAACATACGATGAATTTGCACTTGCAGGCATAGAAGAAATATTAGGTAAAAAGAAGATAGATAATGGTGTGAGTAAAAAAATCACTGGTATGGATCATTATATCTTGTGGAATAGTAATAATACTTGGCAAGTAGAGAAACTACCTCTTGCAACACAGATTAGCCCATTAAAATCATCTGTATCATTTGATATCAATCATGACGGTATTGATGATTTGATTGGGATTGGTAATCACTATGGTGCTGAAGTAGAAACTGCAAGGTATGATGCAGGTTATGGCTGGGTATTATTAGGATCCAAAGACAACAAACTTTCATATGTATCACCACTAAATGCAGGTATAAACTTAGGTGGAGATGGAAGAGCATTAATTACTGCAAAAAATGGAAATTCTAATCAGTTATTAGCGTTTTTTAATAATGATAAGGCAAAGATATTTAAAATCAAGTAAGTTGGGAAAATCAGAAATATTACCAAGAACTTAATCATTAAAAGACTACTGTTACACCAAAGTCAAATCTCACTGTATTTGTAGGACCTATTTTTTTTGCAAGACCATTACTTGGAAAGTAAGCTTGTTCTATTTCTGCTTTTGACTTCAGGCTATAATATTCTCCAGACAATGAGTTTTGAAATACAGTTTTAAAATTGAAATAGACATTAGATTTTAAATCTATCTGAATTCCTGCTCCAAATCCATAACTTAATACAATGTCACCCTCAACAAAATCAGACTCTTCATATAATTCATCATTAAAAAAAACACCACTTTCATTCAAGAACGTATTCATCCATTTGGGGCCTAATCGACCTTCAAAATAAGGCTCGACAATACCAATTTGTATAGATGGGTAATATCTTCCAATTAAATTGATCCCAAGAGATTGGCTAACAATAGTTCCCGATATATCAATCGATTCATTATCAATGATATCAACATATTCTTTTGAAACTTTACCAATATACATATAGTAAAACTCTACTCCTATAAAAGCTGGGTTTTCTGGTATTAGTTGATAAAAGTATCCAAGATTAAAACCAGAACGTGATGATACTCCTAATTTTTCTTTGTAAGTCCCCGTTGGCAAATATAAAGAAAACCCTCCTTCAAATAGTCCAACTCTTTCGTCTAGTTCTTCATCTATCTCTTCATTAATAATTGCCTCTGATTGTGCACTTATAGTGTAGTTAAACGTAATAAGGAAAATTATATATAGTGTTTTCATAGATTTAAGGATGTTGGCTTTTAGTTTGTTGCGTTTTTGGCTTTTTGAATAAATAAAAAAATGGAGTATGAAAACTAATCCATACTCCATGTTTTATTCTATACATCTGAAATGTATTGTATTATTAATTTTCTACAGTAACATATTTAATGGCATCTTTAGCCTCTTCTGATTGTGGAAAATCTTCTTTTATTCTTTTAAATAGTTTTACACCAGCTTCATTGTTTCCTTCTTTCATCTCAAGAAATGCCAATTTATTCAAATAGTAAGGTGTTAAAAACTCATTGTTAGATGTTATTGCTTTACTATAATATGATTTCGCCTTAGACAAGTCATTCATTTCAGCATATGCATCTCCAAGTGCTCCATTTTTTGTAATAGGTGTAACATCATCATGAGCACAATACTCATCAAGATATTCAATTGCTACATCATATTTACCTAAGTTAAGATATGAGATACCAGCATAATATTTTGCCAAATTTGAAGATCTTGTACCAGAATAATTTTCAATTATATCTAAAAATCCTTCTCCTCCGTTTCCTGGATTAACAAGTGCTAAATTAAAAGAATCTTTTTTAAATTGATTCTCTGCTTGAAATAAAGCTTCACTACCTGCTTTTTCTCTTGGTGCTTTATAACCATATTTGTATCCCAAATACAGTCCTGCTAAAAGAAGTAATCCTATCAATCCACCTAACAACATTGTTTGGTGCTTTTCAAAGAAATCTTGTGCATTCTCTTTTACTTCTACTATATCTACTAATGTATCATCACCATATTCCTCTTGGTTTTGCTGATTATTAGGATCATTAGGATCATTTCTAAATCCTTTGTTCTCACTCGAACCTCTAAAGTATTGCTTGTTCTTAGCCATTCTATTATTTTATCAAAATTTCTGCAAAAATACATATTTACTTTATTTCTCAATACTTTTTCCAACATTACTTTATCACAAATTTGTTCTCTTGATATAATATAAATTCAAATAATTCATATTCTATTGATTATCATATAATTATGAACATATATTACAATAATGAATTGCAAAAAAATTGTTTGATAAATTAAAACAATTTATAAAAAACAACCGATAAAACACGCAAATTTTCAATTTATTGACCAAATCATAGTATTTTCACTTACATTTCCTTTACATCAAATTTCCTTTTACATTTATCATTCTTTTGGGTATTCCCAGTTAAAATCTGTTTAATCAATTTTACAATTGATTAATTCTATTTTATCACCATACCATTTATAGCCTTTATTATTCTGAAAGTTACATTTATTAAAAACAATCAGCTCATCAAATTCCCCCAATTACCCATAAAATTAAAAGCTGGATTTCCTTTCATTTTTGGTCGATTATATACAAAATCGCATTTCAAAAAAGTTGCATTTTTTGTTAAATTAGTGAAACCTCCAAATACGAAATACTTAAGATATTATTATAGAACTTTGAATTTGGAAATTCAAAATTTCTACTTTTTTCAAGTTCAAAAATCAAGAGTTAACATTCCGTAATTTCAGAATTGTAAAATTTCAGCTTATTGACATCAAATGTTCTTAACCCAAAAGTTCCTGACCCATAAAGTACGCAGTTAGTTAAGTAGATCCAGTTTTATCATTTAAATTCTTCATTCATATTAAACAATAAGAAGCCTAATGCGTCAGCTGCCTCTTCTATAACTTTTGACGTTGGCTTACCTGCACCGTGCCCAGCGGCAGTCTCAATTCTTATCAAAACAGGTGTCTTCCCTGTGTGTTTTTTCTGAAGTTCTGCAATAAATTTAAACGAATGTGCTGGGACTACCCTATCATCATGATCTGCTGTCATAACCATTGTAGCAGGATAAGCGACATTATTAACATTATGTAATGGAGAATATTTAATCAAATAATCGAATGCTTTTGGATCTTCAGATTTACCATAGTCTGTTGCCCAAGCCCAGCCAATCGTAAATTTGTCATATCTCAACATATCCAAAACTCCAACTCTTGGAAATGCTACAGCAAACAACTCTGGTCGCTGTGTCATACATGCACCTACCAATAATCCACCATTAGAACCTCCTTCAATTGCTAACTTTTTAGAATTAGTATATTTATTGGTGATCAAGTATTCTGCTGCTGCTATAAAATCATCAAATACATTTTGTTTGTTCTCTAGTGTTCCTGCTTTATGCCATTCTTTTCCAAATTCTCCACCACCTCTAATATTTGCAACAACATAGATACCTCCATTTTCTAAAAAAGGTAATCTAGTAAGGGAAAAAGAAGGTGTAATAGAAATATTAAACCCTCCATACCCATAAAGTAAAGTTGGATTATTTCCATTGAGCTTTACCGTCTTCTTTTTTGTAACAAACATAGGTATTTCAGTGCCATCTTTACTTTTGTACCAAATCTGATTTGTCTCATATGCATCAGAATCAAAATCGACTGTCGGTTGTCTGAATACTTCAGATTCTAATGTCTCCATATTTAAGCTATAAATAGTAGAAGGTCTTGTGAAAGAAGTAAATGAGTAAAAACCTATTTTATCATTCTTCTTACCTCTTACACTTCCCCCTGAGCCAATGCCCGGCAATTTTAAATTAGAAACATATTGTCCTTCTAATGTATATATTTTCACCAAAGAACTTGCATTATGCATATAACTTGCAAATATTTTACCACCAACAATAGACACACTACTTAGTGGGTCTTCAGATTCTGGAATTATCGTTTTCCAATTTGATTCTTCACTATTATTTACATCAATTGAAATCAATTTTTGCTTTGGTGCATCTTTGTTAGTAAGAATATACAATTTGCCATCATTATTATCTATTAAACTGAAATCATTATCAAAAGCATCTTCAATCACTTTTATCTTATCAGGATTTTTATTAAGATCTATAATAGAAAATGCATTGCCACTTGTTGACTCTGATGTAGATATAATCAAAAACCTTTCATCATCTGTTGTTCCTCCATATACGTTTCTTTGTGGATGATCTTTATCAACGAATATCAACTTATCTTTTGATTGATCCTCACCTAATTTATGATAGTATAAAGCATGAAAAGAATTAGCAGAAGAAAGTTCATCTCCTTCTTTTGGTTCAGGGTATCTACTATAATAAAACCCATCGCCTTTCCACGATACACCAGAAAACTTGACCCAATTTACCTTGTCAATGAGTAATTCTCCAGTAATTATATCTTTAACATATATTGTCCTCCAATCAGATCCGCCTTCAGATATCATGTAAGCAAGTTTTGTACCATCACTATTAAATGACATCCCACCCAATGAAGCCGTTCCGTCATCAGAAAACTTATTTGGATCCAATACTACTACACCTTCCTCTTTAATAGCTTTAGAACCATACAATACATACTGATTCTGGAGACCATTATTCTTAAAATAATAATACATATCCCCTTCTTTAAATGGAGAACCATATTTTTCATAGTCCCATAATTGTTGGAGTCGCTTTGTTATTTTCTCGACAAATGGGATACGATCAAGAAAAATATTTGTTGTTATATTTTGACTTTTTACCCAATTTACTGTTTCTTCACTGTTATCATCTTCTAACCATCTAAAAGGATCAGGAAGATTGTTTCCGTGATAATTTTCAACTACATCACCCATTCGAGTGTGAGGATATTCTATTTTATTTTCCATGTTTTTAATGGTCGTGCTATTTGTTTTTAAATTGATTTTGTCTTGAGTTTTGCAAGAAAATATGCCAAGAGACAAAAAGAATATAAGTGATATATTTTTCATTTTATTATTTTAAGTTAAAACAAGATTATTTCTATTCATTTAATGTGCAATACATACATTCTTAGCTTCTGTAAAAAATCTTAATGCTTCGTTTCCACCTTCTCTACCTACACCTGAATTTTTAGTGCCACCAAATGGTGTTCTCAGATCTCTTAACAACCAAGTATTTATCCACACCATTCCAGCATCTAACTCCCTAGATAATCTATGTGCTCTACTGAGATTATTAGTCCACAATGTAGCAGACAATCCATACTGAGTCCCATTTGCCATTGCAAGTACTTCATCATATGTATCAAAAGGAGTTATAGTAACCACTGGCCCAAATATCTCTTCTTGATTAGTACGACAATCAGAAGACAGACCTTCTATGACAGTTGGCTCAAGATACATACCATTTTCAAAACCGATTGGTTGCACTGTATTACCACCACATAATATAGTACCGCCTTCTTCTTTTGCTATTTTGATATAATCTTGCACTTTTTCAAAGTGAGGCTTAGATACCATTGCACCTACTTTTGTTTCAGTATCTAAAGGATCACCAATTTTAAGGGCTTTGGCACCTGCCACCAAATCTATTTTAAATTTATCATACAATGACCTTTCTATATATATTCTTGAGCCACATAAGCATATTTGTCCTTGATTAGAAAAAGAAGAATTAATAGTAGTTTTAAGCATTTTATCATAATCACAATCAGCAAAAATAAGATTAGGATTTTTACCTCCCATTTCAAGAGAAATCTTCTTAAACATTGGAGCTGCAACTTTTGCTATTTCTGCCCCGACTCTTGTACTACCAGTAAAAGAAATAGCTTTAATTTTGGGGTGTGCTGTTATTACACTACCGACTTTTTCGCCTAATCCATGGACTACGTTAAGTACGCCTGGAGGCAATCCTGCTTCAATACAAATTTGAGAAAACAAAAATGCAGTCATTGGGGTTACTTCTGATGGTTTGGCAACTACAGTATTACCTACAGCTAAGGCAGGAGCGATTTTCCAAGTGAATAAATACAACGGTAAATTCCATGGGGATATACACCCAACTACTCCAATTGGAGTTCGTAGTGTATAGTTTATCGCATGCCCCATGTCGTGCGATTCTGAAGAAAATTGAGTGATTGCATTTGCAAAAAATCTAATATTAGTACTTGCACGAGGAATGTCTACCCGTAATGCCAATTTATAAGGTTTCCCATTATCAATACTTTCAGCCCTTGCCCATTCTTCCGTATTTTCTTCTATAAGATTTGCAATTTTAATCAGAATACGATGCCTTTTATCAATACTCATTTTAGACCAAATAGGAAATGCTTTTTGTGCTGACTTTACTGCTAAATCTACATCATTATTATCAGAATCTGGGGCTACTGCATATTGCGCACCTATTGCAGGATTGATGACAGGCAAGGTATTTCCAGATGTTGCATCTAATAGCTCACCATTAATATAATTCTTTATTATTTTCATTTTAATTATTTTGATAATGGGACTAATTCTCTTCCAACAGTTTATTTCTTTGGATATCTAATTTTTCTAATTCGTTTTTACTTTTTTCAAAATCATTCTTAATCGATTTTAATACAAGATTAATATCATCTGCAAGGTTTTCGACTGTTGATAATACACCTTTTATTTTATTTTGTACTATCCAGTCTGAAATGAGATTATCGAAGATGATTCCAGGAAACTTAGAAATACTATCAATCTTCAGAGCCATTCTTTGACTTTTGTATCCAATATCATTAATTTCTTTATTAAAAATCCGTAAAATCAATTTTGTTCTTGATACTTCTTGCATTGCTCTATCAATAGCTCCATGTTTCATCATTTTATAATGCCTACTTTTGCTCGTCATATCCCATGCCCCCCAGTCTTTTGCTTTTTTAAGGTGACCATATACAATATTTATTGATTTACCAACATTCTTACCTGCCACTTGTGCCTGCTCTAATTCAACTTGATATTTTTTAACATCATCCATTTTATCGAATAACAATACCAATTCATTTCTTAATGCATTAGGTGAATTTAAAATTTCTTGTGATCTTACCTTCTTTAATGCCTCAAGTCTATTAACCAATTCATCTAAGTCAACAAGTTTTTTGTCCAAAATGCTCTTTTCAAATTCTACTACTTCAAGTGCATTCAATATTTCTTTGTGCTGCAGGGTCACTTGTAGATATTCTTGTCTTTCTATCTCCAATTGTTTTTCTTTATCACCTAACACCTTATGAAAAATTGATCGTATTCCTAATTTTTCAAGTTTAGTAATATCTTCTAATTCTTTGATTAAGTTATTTTCAATTTCATCCTTTTTGTCCAATACACTGTCTAACTCTTCATTTACAGAATCAGAATGTCGCTTTACGGCTTGTAATTTTGCAATTTCTTGAATACTTTTATGTATTTTTTCAGATGTGTTCATATTCTTAGTTATATATTGATTATATTGCTGCTCAATTTACTATATTTAAAATTAAAACATAGTTTTTTAGATACAGTATAAAATATAGAGTCCAAAAGTAAAACAAAAAACATTTAAATTATGGGTATTTTCAGTTCAATAAAAAAGTTATTTTTTGCTACAGAATCAATTGCAAAGTCGGCAGCAGAAAAAAGTGTAGATTTTGCTAAAGAAAAAGGGACAGATCTTGTTGATTCGGCAAAGGATATTGCTGAAGATACTGGCAGTTCACTACTTAACAAAACTTCTGGTCTTAGAGATGCTATATCAGAGAAAGCTGGTGACTTATATGAAAAAGCGAAAGATATAACAGAGGATGTTGTAGATAAAGTAGAAGATGTTGCAGAATCGGTAGTAGAAAAGACTAAAGATGTCTATGATGACGTCAGTGATGGTGATATCTTACAAAATGTAAAAAACAAGGCTGCAGAAGCTACTTCAAGCGTTAAAGATGCTACTTCTTCGGCTATAGAAAGATCAAAAAAAGCAATTGACAGTGCAGATAGCGATTCTCTGTTAGGTAAAGTAAGTGATATTGCTGGAAACATATCGAATAAAGCCATAGTAATTGGGGGAGTTGCAGTTTCTAAAGCAAAAGACATTGCTAGTGACCTTGGTGATACAGAAGTTGTAAAAAGTGCTGCATCATTATCTGAAAAAGTTGGTGACAAAGTATTAGATACTGGTGAAGCTTTTATGGAAAAAGCGAAAGAGTTAACCGAGTCTGTAGGAGAATCAGTATTAGACAAAGGTGCAGATGCGATAAGTAGTGGAGCAACAATCTCTGAAAAAGTGGGCGAAAAAGTATTAGAAGCCAAAGATTCTATTATCGACAGAGCCAAAGAAGTAACTAGTGACCTTAGTGACAAATTAGACGAAACAATAGTAAAAGCTGAAAAAATGGCTGCAGAAGAAGCAGCAAA
This sequence comes from Saprospiraceae bacterium, assembly GCA_036479655.1. Lineage (GTDB taxonomy): Bacteria > Bacteroidota > Bacteroidia > Chitinophagales > Saprospiraceae > CAJXUU01. Next base: position 509 of record JAZGFO010000022.1, on the reverse strand, counting down.
CCCAACACCAGAATTTGGAGAAGAAACACTAACTACTGGTGATTCTCTATTGGATGGCACTGATGATTTCTTTAGTAAAGCAAGTCAATATGCAGACGGTGACTATGGTGCATTCTCTGAAGGAAAAATAACACTAAATGATGATGTAAGTGCTACACCAAAAAAGCCAATTTCACTTGCAGCTGGATTTGAAGATTTAGATGGAGATGGTAATGAAATGATTGATGATGCAATAATTGATGAAGATTAGGGGTGTTTTGGTTTTTTTTGTCTTGTCAGACGAACTTTGTTAGATTCTTCTTAGAGTTGTTTGTTTTTTCTTGTCAGACTGACTTTATTGGATTCTTCTTAGATGTGTCTTTCCAGACAGGATTTCATTTTTTTTCATTAATGAGTTGTTTGTTTTTTTTCTTGTCAGACGGACTTTATTGGATTCTTCTTAGATGTGTCTTTCCAGACAGGATTTCATTTTTTTTCATTGATAAAAAAAACGAAACAAAAAAAATCTA
>JAZGFO010000021.1:0-12785 GCA_036479655.1 Saprospiraceae bacterium | reverse complement strand
ATTGTACTACAAAACGACTTATCAAATTTAGACCAGATAGTTGGTCAACAGATTGATGGAATTCTTGGCGGTGACTTTCTTAAAGGACTAATAATCGAAATTAATTTTAAAAAATTTAAACTTAGTTTTCATCATCCTGATTTTTATAAAATAGAACCAGAATACACTCAATTAGATTTAACTATTAAAAATTTCAAACCTTACTTGAAAACTACTACTACAGTACAAAACAAAACAGATACTCTACTCTACCTTCTTGATACAGGAGCATCTATTGGATTATTAATACACTCTAACAAAAATGATTTTACATTGCCAAAAAATGCTATTGCAGGAGCACTAGGTAAAGGATTAGGAGGTGAGCTTACTGGATATATAGGCTATATCAACCGACTAAAAATAGGTCCTTATGCTATAAAAAACATAATTACTAATTTTCAAGAAATTGATACTGCATACATAGACAATAAAAATATTATAAGAGATGGAATTATTGGCAATTTGTTACTATCAAGGTTTATCATAGTAATTGATTATGTAAAAGAAAAATGTTATCTAAAACCACTAAAAACACTTAATGATAAATTTGATTATGATAAAAGTGGTCTAATAATCTACGCTTCTGGAAGCAATTTTAAGGATTTTTACGTTAAATCTGTAATTCCAAAATCACCTGCTTCTATTGCTGGAATTGAGTCTGGTGATAAAATTATAAAAATAGGTTTTTTCCCAGCAACATGGTGTACCCTACAAGAAATACTATCAAAATTACAAGGAAAAGATGGCAAACTTATTAAGATAAAAATTTTGAGAAACGAGGTTGAAATTAAATTTCAATTTCGTTTAAAGAATTTGTTAGAAATAAACCAATGATATTTTTATAAATACTTCTCCTTTTTCTTTTTAGTACTACATTACTTTAATCAGAGAAATAGGTTTTTGAGATGCCAACAGCTCGGCAGATTTTTTATTAAAATCTTCAGCAGTTGCTATTTGTTTTCCATCTACAAAGACAGCAACTTTAAATCTGTCTCTTTTATCCATTTTAGTTTTGGAGATCGTTTTATAGCTAATTTCTTTGTTCTCTTTTTGACACCACTCTAACAGTTTTGATTTATAATTATCGTCGTGTGTCTCCAGTGCATGGATATCAAGATATTGCAATAGTAGTTTTTGGATGACATAGGTCTTTGTCTTATCATAGCCAAATTCTAAATAGATTGCACCTACCAAGGCTTCCAAAGCATTACCAAGCATAGATCGACTAATACTACCTTGAGAGTAATTTGCTAAAACTATATCAATCCCCATTTTATCAGCGATTTCGTTAAGCGTTTTACGTTTTACTATTTTTGACCTCATTTTGGTCAAAAACCCTTCATCTTTGTTTGGATATTTTTTAAATAAGTACTCTGCAACTATTGTTGACAATACCGCATCACCAAGATACTCCAATCGTTCATTATTATTGCCCGATCGACCTTCATTATTCATTGATTTATGGTAAAATGCTTTTTTGAAGAGCTGTAACTTTACAGGCACAAACCCAATAACTGGTTTTAGCTTTTGGGCCAGAACCTTATCAGCAGACCAATAATAATTATAAATTTTTAATATAGATTTGTACAAATTTTATCCGTTAAATCTTTTAATAATAATTGAAGCATTATGCCCACCAAAACCAAAAGTATTGCTTATAACTGTATCTACAGTTCGTTCTTGAGCTTCATTAAACGTCAAATTGAGTTTGTTGTCAATATCGGGATCATCTGTAAAGTGATTAATTGTTGGTGGTATAAATCCATCCGTAATAGCAACTATACCTGCAATTGCTTCAACAGCACCTGCAGCACCCAATAAGTGTCCTGTCATAGATTTAGTACTACTAATATTCAATTTGTAAGCATGGTCACCAAATACTTTTTTTATCGCTTTTATCTCCGCGATATCTCCTAATGGTGTTGAGGTACCATGAACATTCACATAATCAATATCTTCAGGATTTAATCCTGCATCAGAAAGTGCAAGTTTCATAACATTACAAGCACCTAATCCCTCTGGATGTGGTGCCGTCAAATGATACGCATCCGATGTAGCAGCTGCACCGACAATCTCAGCAATTATGTTAGCACCACGAGCTACTGCATGTTCAAGGGATTCTAAAACTATAGCTCCAGCTCCTTCTCCCAGTACAAATCCGTCTCTATCTTTATCAAATGGTCTACTAGCTGTTAATATATCATCATTTCTCATCGACAAAGCACGCATTGATCCAAAACCACCAATTCCTGCTTTTGTAACCGAGGCTTCAGAACCACCAGTTATCATCACATCAGTCCGTCCTAAACGGATATAGTCAAATGCTGTACTTATACTATTAGTAGAAGAAGCACAAGCAGAAACTGTTGTGAAATTAGGTCCTCTAAATCCATACTTTATAGATATATGTCCTGGAGCAATATCAGATATTAGTTTTGGTATTAAAAATGGACTATACTTTGGTTCGCCATTTCTGCCCATCGCATCTTCAACATCGTTTTCAATGGTTTCGAATCCTCCGATACCACTACCCCAAATTACACCAGCTCGATCCAAGTTAATTTTTTCAATATCAATTCCAGAATTGATTATCGCTTCTTCGGCCACAACCATCGCAAAATGCGTAAAAGGATCCATTCTCCTTGCTTCTCTCCTATGAATATGTTGTGTCACATCAAAATCTAATAATTCACAAGCAAATTTTGTTCTAAACAATGAAGCATCAAATTTTGTAATTGGCCTAGCACCACTTACACCATTTTTCAACCCTTCTTTGTAGTCTTTATATGTCTTACCTATTGGTGTCAACGCTCCAATACCTGTTACAACAACTCTTTTCATCTTTATATTCATTTTCAATTAAAAGCCATTCAAAAATCTTAAAAAAATTCTCTTTGCAAATATTAAATATCTGACTGATCTTTTATATTCGGATTTCAGTGATTCTAAAATTATTTTGCTTTTGCAATATGGCAAAATCATATTAAATAATGTGTAAAAATATCTCTTTTGCTCAAATCAAGGTATTGAAGTACATTTTTTTTTACAAAAATTCAATTTTAATTATATTTCATCTCGTATCTATGAGTTATAATTTACGCTATAACCAATTTTCAAATTTAATCTACCTTAACTTTATCCCCATCTCTAATAGGGTTTCTTATTACACTTATAGCATTAGCCCCAAAATACACCTTATTATTTATTTTCCGATAAGTTGCAAGCGTTTTTAATGGTTCTTTCTTCATTATCCCTAAAAATTGATCTACGGTTACAACTGGACATCTCGCGCAAGGTTTAATTATTTTAAATTTTGACTTTCCAATCGTTATCGTATTCCATGTATCTTCAATATGAGGAATCTCCGTTTCTATGACAATATTAGGTCTAAAACGATTCATACTTATTTGTTCTTCTAGTTTAGAATTTAGTAGCTCTAAACTTGCAGTACCTACTATCAAATATGGGTAACCGTCGGCAAAACTTAATTGAGTAATTCCGTTATTATTAATTAGTTCTTTCTGTCTAACATTAGATATATTCATTTTTACTAATGATACTTTTTCTCCCAAAACAGTAGAAAACAAAGTATCTACTTCATTAGATACTTTTGTAGCAGGAACATTTTTGCCAAAAATAGTTGTTACAACTACTTCCTCTGTATATTGAGATAACGGAATTTTTAAAAGTTCCGAATCTTGGGAAATGGTTAAAATTTCCTCTGATATAGTAGGCTGTAATGTGGCTATTTTTGGATGGTTTCTTTGAGAAATAAATTTGTTGTCTTTATCTATAAGCATGTACCTTCTATCATTTTCAAAACCTCTTTCTTGCGGAATAACTGATTCCATAAGAGTCCCAGACATTCCTTTAATAGGATAGATGTGAAGTGATTTTATATGCATAGTCGTTATTGTTAATAGTTCTTATAATTACTGCTAAAAGTAATACAAAAAATCCCATCAATATTTTTTTATTGATGGGATTTAATAATTTCTAATGAAAAATTAAAAAAACTATCTATTTAGTATATATCGTGCAGACAAGCCGGCATAATCGCCACCAAATCCACTATAATTATTTCCAAATAAAAATGAAGGTACCCAATCAATAGAAAATGTAACTGGAGCGTCATCTAATGTATATTGAAGCCCTAAATACCCACTAACAAGAGCTCCTGTAAAACCATTTCCGAAAATAACACCACCTCCAAAGCCATAGTACCATTCTAAGTTATCAACTTCTCCTAATGGATTGTGAATCTGATACGCTGCATTAACAAAAACTGCAGAATACCTAGTACCAGCATATACTTCGAATGCATTGGTCTCTGTTAAGTAATGTTTGTAAGTAACAGATGTCGGGTATCCAAATCTAAGACCTACTGCAGATTGATACTCTTGTGCCGTACTGCTGCTAACCATTCCTAATAAGATGGCAAAAACAAAAATAAACTTTTTCATAATAATTTTTTTGAGGTAAAATAAAAAAGTAAAATACAACATATAATTAATTTCATCAAAAAATATTGAAAATATTTTTTTACTATTAAACTAAATCTGCTACGGAAGTCAGAATACTATTTTTTCTAACTAGTATTTAGTTAAATCTACATTGTCATTCTACAATCTAATATTCTACATTGAACTATACAAATACATTTAAAATCAATATTCCCGTTCCAAAATCTATAACAGTTGCATACCAATCAATTTCCTTTTCTTCAAATCATCAAAACCCATTTTTAGAAACAGAATTCCCAAAATCATAAATGGTATTCCCAATAAATGGATTTGAGTCATAATTAATATTAGTAAGAAACAACGCTAAGATAGCACCATACAGTAAAGTAATTAAGTAGATTCTTTTAACTTTTTATAGAAGAACTAATAATATCACTCGGGCTCAAAACCTAAAACGATATTAAATCGAGCATACTCCCCTAATCCTGTTCCTTCGGGCAGATTCCTATCAAATCCAATACCATAGTCAAATCCTAACAATCCAAACATTGGTAAAAATACTCTTAGTCCAGCACCAAATGATCTTTTCATTTCAAAAGGATTAAAATCAGAAAAACTTTCCCAAGCATTTCCTCCTTGCGCAAATATTTTAGCGTATATCGTGCTACTTGGATTTAGCGATAATGGATATCTAAGCTCTACAGTAAATTTGTTGTAAATAGCCGCAGGATTTCCAGAATTAATCTCATCGGCATCATATCCTTTAAGAGATATAATCTCAGTTCCTGTAAGTGCAGAATTTTGGTTAGATAATCCATCTCCACCCAATTGGAATCTTTCAAAAGGAGGGATACCAATATCGGCGCTATATCCTCCAAGGAATCCCATTTTTATAGATGTCATAAAAACCAACTTATCAACCACATTAAAATACCATTCACTATTAAATTTCCATTTATGATATTCTAAAAAATTGAATTTTCTTGAATTAACTTCCGCAAATATAAATTGTTTTTCTTCTCTAGTAGTCATCGGATTTGTAGGACCTCTTCTTATATTCTCTTCTCTTATTAAAACAGCAGCGTCCTCATCACTTACATTATAAAAATTGTTAGATCTAAACAAAGAATATGGAGGTGTCACCTGTAATGACAATGATACTCTCGACCCTCTTCTCGGAAATAATGGATCGGCAACAGAACTTCTCGTAAAAGTCTGTGTCAATGAAAGATTTCTAAAATTACCATTTTTAATCTGTACTGGCAATCCATCTTCGAATACTTTAAATACACTACTGCCATAATCATCTAAAGCAATATTTTCCAAATTTATAGTTGTAGATGATGAGAAAAAATCATCTGGCCATTTTAATTGTGTCCCTAGTCCTGCAAATATTCTTGTAATCGTAAGTGCCCCTCTACCAAACTGAGAATAATCAATAGCCGAGTGTACCGCACCTACAGTTAATGAATTGGGTTTCTTACCTCCTAACCAAGGTTCTGTAAATGAGAAATTGTATGATCTAAAAAACCTACTATTACTTTGTATTCTTAAGGATAGTTTTTGACCATCACCTTGAGGTAACGGACTCCATGTCTCTCTGTGTTTAATATTAGCAATACTAAAATTATTAAACGTAACCCCTAATGTACCTATCAATCCACTTGAGCCACCATAACCTGCTGACAATTCTAATTGATCAGAAGGTCGCTCTTCTAAGGTATATTCTACATCAACAGTCCCTCTCTGTGGATTTACAGGTGTATTGATACCCATATTTTCAGGATTAAAATATCCAAGATTTATTATTTCTCTTTGAGATCTAATTATGTCTGATCTACTAAATTTTTTACCGGGTTTTGTTCTTAACATTCTTCGCACAACGTGCTCATGCGTACGATCATTACCCTTTATAGTTACTTGATTGATTGTTGCTTGTGGTCCCTCATAGATCCTCATCTCTAAATCTATCGAATCATTTTCTACAGATATTTCTGTAGGCTTTACATCAAAAAACAAATAACCATCATCCATATATAGCGAAGATACATCTCTACCATCAAGACTATAAGTAAGTCTATTTTGCAATAGTTCTGGATCGTATGCATCTCCTTTCGCTATTCCTAATACAGATTCCAATTGAGTCTTTGTATATAGAGAATTTCCTTTCCAAGTAATATTTCTAAAATAATATCTCTTACCTTCAAATAAGTTTACTACTATTTCAAGATTTCCATCACTATTCCTCCATATCGAATCAGATATTATCTTAGCATCTCTAAATCCAAGTGAATTATAATGAGCAATTACACTTTCTTTATCTTCTTTATAATCTTCTTTAATAAATTTAGATTTTCTAAACCAAGTACGTTTTCTCTTGGTATTTTTCATTTTTTTTCTGAGCTTACGATTACTCACTTCTTGATTACCAACAAAATTAATATTGCCAACTTTTATTCTATCTTTTTCATCAATATCAAATACTAACCTAATTGCATTCTTCTTTTTCTCATCTGCCAATTCTTTTATCACTACTTTAGCATCGAGTCGTCCTTTTTCAACAAAATATTCTTCCAATTTTGTTTTGGCAAGATTTTTCTGAGCATCAGTTACGATTCCACCTTTATTAAGTACATTTCTTAAAATGTCATTTAAGTCGTCATGTTTAGATTTTTTCACGCCAGTATAAGAGTATCTCGCTAACGTAGGACGCTCAACCAATACTATAGTAAGATGGATTACTTCGCCATCGACTTTATTTTGGATAATCTGTACATCATCAAACAATCTCAACTTCATTAATGATTTTACTGCCTTAGAAATGTCTAATCCTGGTACTTTTATCTTTCCTCCTTCTCTCAGTCCAGCAATAGACTTGATCGCATTTCTATCTCTGTCTGGTGCTCCTTCCACCGATATAGAACCAATTTCGTAATTATTTTTTTCAGTATAATTTAAAACCTCTAACGTATCTACATTTACTTGAGCAGATGCACAATAGATTACCAATACTGATAATAATAGAATATTTAATACTTTCTTCATTGTTATGTTTGTCAGACAATCTCCATATTGTTAGATTATCTATATTTATAGTTGCAATAATACTAACGAAAATTATTAGTAATCCGTTATATGCAATGTTTTAACTATTTATTAATTTTATAATTGTTCACTTGTTTTGCCAAATCGTCTTTCTCTTTGTTGAAAATCAATAATGGCATCGTAAAAATCTTTTTTTCTGAAATCTGGCCAAAACGTGTCCGTAAAGTACAATTCGCTATAAGCAATTTGCCATAGGAGATAATTACTTAATCTTAACTCTCCACTAGTTCTTATCAACAATTCAGGATCTGGAAAATCTGCTGTTGTCAAATGATTTTGAATTGTGTCCTCTCTTATGTCTCCAATTTTTAGAATGCCATCATTTACTGCACTTGCAATACTCTTAGTAGCCTCCGTAATTTCCCATCTTGCACTATAATTTAATGCTAAAATAAGTGTCAATCCAGTATTATTTTTTGTAGCATCAATACCATCAAGCAGAGCTTTATAACTACGCTCAGGCAATTTAGAAATATCTCCAATTGCTTTTAATCGGATATTATTTTTATTGAGCGTACTTACTTCACTTCTTATTGTTTCTACCAATAGTCCCATCAAAGCATTAACTTCAATTTTAGGCCTACCCCAGTTTTCTGTTGAGAATGCATATAGCGTCAAATATTCAATCCCTAATTCTGCTGCTGCTTCACTTACTTCACGTACAGACTTTACACCATTCTTATGTCCAAACACTCTCGGTTTTCCATGTGTTTTTGCCCATCTACCATTGCCATCCATAATGACAGCAACATGCTTTGGCAATCTATTTTTATCTATATTTTTAAGGTTACTTCCCATCTCAGTTTTTCAATGGCTGCAAAAGTAAGAAAATTGTTTTAAAAATCTAATGATTTCAGGGAATTGGACACCTAAATTATATACCTGCAAAATTAGTGAAAAACTCAGCTCCTATCTATGACTATTCACTAAAGTACTAATGGAGATATAAAAATTGTATCTTGTAGCTAATTTTATCACTATCTTTAATTTAAGATCATGAAAAACATATTCACTATTCTTATCATTTTGCTATTAATAATAGGATGCTCCCCAAAAGAATTACCAACAGTATCAATTGTTGATAAAAATGGTTTTTTTCTGAAAGCATCACATCAAACAACCAAACAAGAATTGAAAGATTTTCAATCAGAAATTGCTAAAATACATGGTATCAATTTCGATTTTTCTAAAACAGAATTTACGGAAAAAAACACAATAAAACATTTCAACTCAGTCATGTCAAAAGGAGCATTTAAGGCTAAATGTAGCGCAGATTTATTTACGCTGCAATATAAATATTATGGGTTTCAATTTAATGTGAAAGATAATAAAATATTGAAAGGAAAAACTGGATTTATTGAATAATATTATCCCTAATATTTTAAAAATATTCCTTTTTCAAATGCTGTCCAGAGGCAAGCTTTTTGTCCACATTTTTTCAGACATTCGTTTGCCCAAGAGTTGCAGGTGTACAGTAAGCTATAGCTTCCATTGGCTTCATAAAACGCATCTGTTTTACCATGTATGGCATCCGTTATGATATGTATTACTTTACCATTTTTATCTTTTTCAATGTTTGTATTGATAAATTGAATTAAACGTTTGTATTGATTATCACTAATCATTATTTTTTTGCAGGATTCATTCTCAACCATTTTATTATAATAATTACTATGAATAGCAGAAGTGCTTAATCCAAAAACAGCATTAAAAGCAGTAGAAAACTTCAACTCTGACCATTGAGGTGTGTCAAGGTAAAAACCTTTATCTCCCCATCCGATTGCTATGTATTGAAAGTTAGTTTCTCTTGATGCAGTATGATTATAATCCATCATTTCACTCCAATCATGCATTTTAGTTTTCACGGGCATAACTATATCCGTGTGTACTCCGTTGGTCTTTATATATATAGCTACATCATCAGATTTTTTAGGCTCTGCATCAACAGTTATTCGAGATAATATAAAAGCTATGATAAGATACAAAACCACAAATATTATTAAACCTACAAGGTACTTAACTATCCAGCTTCCTATTTTTTTTATTAATTTCATCTAATCAATTTTTAAGCATAGTTTATTAGTTTAAAATCTTCATCTGTTCTGCTTTTGTTGGTATTCTACATGTCTTTCTTTTACCAAACCACTCGTATCTATTACTTGCAATGTAACTATAAATTGTGTCTCTTATGAAATTGGGTATGATTAAAAACATTAAAATCAACTTCCAAAAACCGCCCATACCCGCAATTGCTAATATTGCTCCTTTAGATTTTTTATATACCTTATTATCAGATATAAAAATTATAGTATCTATAACCTCCATGTCATTATTAGTTAGTCTATCTTTAGCAGTCTCCCCTTGCAATGGGGCAAACTGCATGGTATTATGTAGGTCTTCTTTTATTAAAAAATCAATAAACTTGTTGCACAGACCACATACTCCATCAAAAAACACAATACCCGACTGCTTCGATTTTGGACTAAACCATCTACCATCAAAAGTAAACCAATGAATCATCAACATCCCCATAGTTAAATCGGCAAAATCTACAATCAGCATAATGCCAATATGCATACATACCATTGCTATCCAAACCCATTTTCTACTTTTACTAAACAAACAAAATGGTAAAAACAACATTTCTAAGGACAAAACAAACCATGTATTGATCTTTAAAAACCAAGATGGTAAACCTACCACAAAATCTCTCAACCACCAATCTCTTGCCAATGGGTTTTCTAACAGATGAAAGATAGCTGAGCCATCATACCAGCTCGGCGAATAGAACTTATCTACTCCACTAATTGTATATCCAACTGCCATTATTATCCATGCTCCAATAAATATAATCTTGGGGAATCGCCAATCTGTTGACAATGATTTGCTCTTTGTTAATGAAAGTGGTTCTCCTGCTGGTATGACTACTAAACTTAAAAGTATCCAACCAATATATGGTAATCCAGGATTATTAATTAGATTGTTTCTATCAAATAAACAAACCCACCCATACCAAAGTAAAAATACAACAACCTGTCTTTGAAAACCAACAACTAATAATATAGAGAAAACTAATAATAACCCTACAAATAGTGAAACTCCTATTGGTCCATCTATCAGGTAAAGTATATTGGGAAAAACACCATAAGTGAAATTTAATGTTGGGTCAGACAATAAGCCTATATTGCTCCATATCTCACCAGCATAGGGTATCAATTGAAAAAAATGTATACATAAGTACAGTCCTAAGAATATACGAAAAAAAGAAAACTGATATGGAGCATAATATTTCATCAATTACAATTTGCTTTTAGGTGCCAAATATCATCTCTTCCTAATGTCCTTGTACTGATTTCAATTTCAAAATCGGTAGTAGTAACAGGTATTTGCATTTCTGACTTTAATACATCATTACAAAGTCCATACTCTAATACTGATTTCCAAAGTTTATCGGGTAAGACAGGTCCGTAAGATATTGCTGCTCCATATATGTTTCTTCTATTATAAGGACCTTTAATTTTTGAATATAAATTAGGCGTTATTTTTATTTTTTCGTTCTCCCCACTATCAGATTTATATTTAATATAAAAATCACTCGCAAAAGTCTCTACTCCTTTTACTTCGGTAAATACAATAGGTAGAGGTGAAGCACAAGTCAATATACCAATGTCTTTGATTGCTTTAATTTTTGTCATATATCCTATTATCTGTAATAAACCAATTACAACAACTATATAATATAAAACGTTTTTTAACTTCAATTCTTAAATCTTTTATTGACATTTTTAAAAAGTAACATATCTACCATTTTTTCTTCTCGTTCTGGATTAAATCCACATTTGGTGTCCATGGTTTTGGGATTCTCAAAAGTTCCAAATAGAATATCCCAAATTGGCAAGTCAGAAAAATTACTATAATGTTTTGATCTTTGATGATGGATTCTGTGCATCTCTGGTCGTTGAAAAAAATATCCCATTACATGTGGCGTCTTAATATTCATATGATATATATATTCTCCCAATGAGCTAAATAACAGACAATAAGCTGCTGACTCAATAGAAAGCCCTAAAACTAAAAAATTAATAGACCCTATCAAAATAGAGTTCATTATTATCTCTAAAGGATGCTTATAGAATGAGGTTATTGTTTCTATCCGCTGTGGGCTATGGTGTAATTGATGAAATGTAAGCCACAAAAAATCAATATCATGTCTCCACTTATGCCACCAATAAAAAACAAATGTAATTATCAAATAAGCATAAAATCCTCCCAAAACAGGAGATGTAGAATCTAACAAGGAAAATAATGAAGTTGACATCAACCATTTGTCCCAAGTAATACTGCCTAATAATATAATACCCAACTGCAGTATATTTATAACTATTACTCTTGTCCACCAACCTTTTACATGTGGCAGGTTTTGATCAGGAATTATACGCTCTAATATCATTAATAATAACCCTACACCTATAATGATTGGTATCATAATCTTATTTATTAGTTATAAAACGTAAAATTAACTCAATAAAGTATATGCAATAAAACTACCAACATAAGCCAAAACACTCATGTAAACAAATTGGATAATTGGCCATTTCCAACTTTGAGTTTCTCTCTTTACTACTGCCACTGTACTCATGCACTGCATAGCAAAAACATAAAAAATCAACAGCGACCACGAAGTAGCAGGATTATAGGTCTTCATACCTGTTGCAGAATTTATTTCCATTGCCATTTGTTCTGCAATTGTAGCTTCATCGTCTGTTGATCCAACTGAATAGATAGTCGCCATCGTTCCAACAAATACTTCTCTCGCTGCAAAAGATGTCAACAATGCAATTCCAATTTTCCAATCAAATCCTAAAGGGCGTATAGCAGGTTCGATAAATTTTCCTAAATGACCTGCATAAGAAGCTTCAATTTTTTTTCCTGCCAAATAATCTTCAGTATCACTGGGAGATAGATTATTTGCCAATGCATATTCAGTAGTTTCTATTTGAGCTAATTGCATTGCTTTTGTCGGTCCATAACTCGCCAAAAACCACAACAAAACAGAAATTACAAGTATCACCTTACCCGCTTCCATTACAAATGCTACTACCTTATGCCTAACATTAATAAATGCATTTTTCCATATCGGTGCCTTATATTGTGGCAACTCAATCATCAAATAAGAAT
>JAZGFO010000020.1:0-3014 GCA_036479655.1 Saprospiraceae bacterium | reverse complement strand
GCCCGAACCTTTCGGTTAGATTCATGAATGACTTCCCTGTCATTCACCCCTTCGGGGCAGTTCGCTTCGCTCACTGTGCAAATTTGTTCCTGACAAATTTGTCCGACCTTCTCTTTACATTTATATTTCTAATGTTTTATAAAAGCCACCTTATATAATTGCTTTTCTTGATAAAAACAACTACTCACGTATGATGACGGCATAATTATTTACGTCAAATAGGGTATCTATTTGTAGTTATGCAAAAATAAATAACAACCAAGGCACTAAAATGTACAAAATACATAGCATTAAAATTGATAACTTCTGGCATAGATTTAATGCTGGGTGTACGTTTAATGAAGATGTAAATATTATTATAGGTCGTAATGGAACAGGGAAAACGACTTTTATGAATATACTACATTCAGTATTAGCTGTAGATCTTGATGGAATAAGTTCTAATGATTTCGACAGCGTTGAAATAATACTTATAAAAAAAGGAAAGAAAAAAACCATAAAAGTTGAAAAGATAGACAATGATGATTCACCATTTTTAATGGTTAATTATAGAATTTCAAGAAAAAAATATAGTGTACGAATTATATCAGCAGAAGATAGAAGGATTGCCGCACATTATCGTAGGCGCTTTCTTGAAGAGTCAGAAGAAGTAAGGGTGGAATTATCGAAAATAGTATCTCTCTCTTCCTTATCTGTGTATAGACTTAAGAGCGGTCAAGATTTTGAAATACGTGATAAACACGGCATTAGAGCTATTTCACCGGTAGACTATCGATTGTCAGAATTACTTCAAGGGCTAACTCACTATCAATTAGAACTCTCTCAAGAAGCTCGAATTGTTGCCACAAAACTTCAACGAGACGTACTAACTTCCATTTTATATAGCGAAGAAGAATCTATAAATAGCACTATACCTTTATTAGACTTTGACAAAAAAACCGAAAGAACAAATCTTATCGCAGCTTATTCTCAACTTAGTGTAATGGACTCTAGTGTTAGAAAAAAGATAAATGTTCATGTTGATGCTATTGATAAAACGGTAGAAGAAATTCGGAAGCATCAAGAAGATGATATGGACGAGCCAATATCAGTTAATATTCAATCTTTGGAAGCGCTACAGCAAACAAGAAAAATTATTAAGCTGTCGCTTGATGCAGAAAAAAATACTTCTAAAATATTTTCCCAAATAACACTTTTTATAAAAATATTAGAAGACTTTATAATAGATAAAAAATTCGATATACAAGGAGGAGACTTATCTATTGATGCACATGATGAAAACCTACATTATGACAGCCTTTCTTCTGGCGAAAAGCAGCTATTAATAATATTCATTGAAACACTATTGCAAAAGCAAAAACCATATATATTTTTAACTGATGAACCTGAACTTTCATTACATATTGCCTGGCAGAGGAAAATAATTCCAGCAATTAAGCAATTAAACCCCAACGCTCAAATCATAGCTGCTACACATTCACCAGAAGTAGCATCAAATTATAGAAAGTCTATTTTTGACATGGAGGAGTTGGTTAATGGCTGATTTAACATATTCTAATGAGGCCGAAAATATACTTAATATATTTCATAATGTTGATTTAATTGTTTATGTAGAAGGAAGAGATGACGTCCCATTTTGGGAATTTATATTTGATAAATTTTCAGAACATTCAGTTGAAATAAATGATGTTGGTGGATACCCAGAAGTACTTAAGTATATGGATAAAATTATATCTGGTGAAATTACTGCAATAGTTGCATGTGATGGAGATTATTCATATGCAGAAGAATTCCCCGACCATAACAATATATTACGTAGTTATGGTCACTCCATTGAGAACTCAATGATTTGTGAGCAATCAATAAAAAAGGTAATAAGGTCTTTAGGCAGGGTCTCACATAAATCTATTAATGAAAAATTAATAGATGATTGGATGTACCAATTATTTGAAACAACGAGACAACTGGTAGTATATGATTTTGCTAATCATATACTCCAATCTGGAAAGAGTGTTATAGGTAATAATTGCGCGAGATTTATGACTTCTCAAAAATCATCAAAATTCTGTCCAAATAAAATATCTAATTTCATAATGGAACTTGATATTGAATTGGATTCAGACCTAGAAAAAAATATAATAGAAAATATAAGTAATGCTGGTAGAGATATACCTGATTTTATAAGAGGTCATTTTATTTTTTCTGCAACATTGAGATATGTTATTTCATATTTAAGTAAAATTGAAAAAAGTATACAGATTTCATCTGATGCTTTTTTTGGTTCATTAATGATGGCATTCGAATCAGCATTTACATCAAAACATAAACACTATGAATATTATAATAATTCAGTTTGTCGCATTACTGCAGAATAACCGGGGACAGACCACGGTTTTCTGATAACGTTATCGCATCAAGAATAACCGCGGTCTGCCCTCCATTCTCACGTATGAGAATAGCATCATTGTTTACGTCAAATAACGTCTATATTTGATGTCATGCAAAAAGAAAAATAAATGAATAACAAAGCAATTAAACATAGAAAAATAAAGGCCAATAAAAAGAAGGGGCTATTTATTGCTGCGACTGCGGTCTTCGCATTGATAATATTGACTACATATAAAATTCCGTTATTCAAAAAAGAACTCAATGGAAAAATCTTGGGGTTTTCAGAAACCCATAATAAAACAGAGTTAAAATTAATGGCTACTGTACGTTTAGATAATGGGTCTCAAGTTCTAGCATCTATGCCTTCTGGCTTACTGAAACGCAATGCAGCTAGAGCTACGCTTGTAGAAGAGGTTGCAATGTTTGGGCGTAAAACATATAAGTTTCTTCCCCGCAAAGAATAAACACATAAACAACGCCATTGGAAATTTAATAAAAAAGTCAAATAACTTACTTATTAATTATTTTGGAATGCTCTGAACCTCTCCCAGTAAAACGGGTTACAACTACTACAAAAGGTTTATTTGTATGAACAACTTTATTACCTATTCAATCGTAGCATCTGT
>JAZGFO010000019.1:0-26496 GCA_036479655.1 Saprospiraceae bacterium | reverse complement strand
CTGAATTTAATCAGATCTTAATAAGAAAACTACCATTTGATGACTAAGGGTCAACATAAGAAAACTACATTTTTTAGGTTCAAGGGAATTGAATGGTTATTTATGAATTTGCCGTTTGTGTGCTACCTCGCATTATTATGTGTTGTGTATATATTTAATATTAATGGAGTTGAAAAAAAACTTCGTAAAATTGAAGTGCTACGCAGTGAGGTTAAGGATGCTAATTGGCGTTATATGGACATCAAGCAGGGAGTGATGTACGGTAGCACACAATCGCAAATCGAAAAAAAAGTAGCTGGACTAAATCTAAAACCGATTAGAAAAGCTCCTTTTAGAATAACAGATTCTAACTGAGGAGATGGATAGAAAAAAAGAATTGTTGGTTAGAGTTTATTTAGTCCTTGCGGCTTTTATTGTCCTTACAGTGGTGATAATGGCAAGAGTGATTAAAGTGTCAATTATTGAAGGAGATAAATGGCGTGTTAAAGGTGATAAAAATATACAGCTACGAACTTTATATGCTGATCGTGGAAATATATATTCAGAGGATCTTAATTTGTTAAGTACCTCATTACAGTTCTTTGAAATTCGAATGGATCTTACTGTAGCAAAGGAGGATTTGTTTCGTAATAATGTTGATTCGTTGGCGTACTATCTTAGTGCTACAATAGGAAAGCATAAGACTCAATCAGAGTGGCGAAGCAGTCTTTTAAAAGCACGGAGAGATAAAAAAAGGTATTTTCCAATTGCTAAAAATGTTAGTGTTGAAGATTTGTCTGCTGTAGCGCAATTTCCTATATTTAATAAAGGAAAATATGGTGGTGGATTTATAAAAAACAAAGAAAGTAAGCGATTGAAACCATACAAGTCATTTGCAAGTAGGACTATAGGAAGAGACCGAAAAAATGTATCTAATGTTGGTCTTGAAGGATATTTTGATGCACAGTTGAGAGGGGACTCAGTAAAAGTGTTGATGAAAAACGTATCGCCAAAAAATAATGTTTGGTTACCGATATATGATGTTGAAGAATTTTCACCTAAGCATGGTGATGATATTGTGACTACGTTGAATGTTGATATTCAGGATGTTGTGCATAACGAACTCTTAAAAAGAGTAGTGGAGTTAGATGCAGATGCGGCAACTGCAGTTGTTATGGAAGTAAAAACTGGAGCAATTAAAGCAATTTCAAACTTTAAAAGAAGCGAAAACGGTACTTATTCTGAAGCTTATAATTATGCTGTTGGGCATACTTCGGAGCCTGGTTCTACATTTAAGTTAGCGACATTATTGTCACTATTGGATGATGGATATTGTGACTTAGAATCTACTGTAGATTTAAAAGGTGGTCGTATGAAATTTTATGACCAGAAAATGTCTGATTCTGAAATTCATGGAAAGGGAAGGGTTACATTAAGGCATGCTTTTGAAAGTTCTTCTAATGTAGGAATGTCAAAATTGGCTGAGGATCATTACAATAATCCAGAAGGTAGAAAAAGGTTTGTTGGCAAATTAAAAAGTTTTGGCTTAGTGTCAAAAACTGGAATAGAAATAATAGGCGAACCAAAACCATATATTAAGCACCCTGTGAAAACAAAAAAGGAATGGAGTTTGACTACTATTCCGTGGATGGCTCATGGTTACGAATTGACATTGACACCATTGCAGATTCTGAATCTTTATAATTCTGTTGCAAATGATGGTAAAATGATGAAACCATATTTAGTATCTGATATTATAAATTGTGGAGACGTTGTAAAGCATATTGAGCCGAGAGTATTGAAGCGTAAAATAGCAATGTTGAGTGTGGTACAAGACGCACAATCTGTTTTAGAGGATGTAGTGCAATCAGGTACGGGGAGGAAATTACAGTCTGAGATTGTAACTATAGCAGGAAAAACTGGCACAACTAGAACCAATTATGCTAATAGAGAAGAAGAAAAAGAATATAATGCGTCATTTGCTGGGTATTTTCCAGCAGAAAATCCAAAATATTCAATGATAGTGGTGGTGTATAATCCAAGAGGAAACGCATATTATGGAGCGTCAGCAGCAGGTCCGGCATATAAGATAATCGCCGAAAGGATAACAACGCTTGCAGATAATCTTATCTATGCAGATAAAAATCAGTATGTCGCTAATATTGAATTGCCAAATCCAAGTAGTGGATATACTAAAGATTTTACAAAAGTATTTGAATATGTTGGTTTAGATTATAGAATAAGAAGGAAAAAGACAAGTTGGGTAGAAGTTGATCCATTGGAATCGAAAATGCTAATAAGCAAAAAGAAAATTAGCAAGTCTAAAGTGCCAAATGTTAAAGGCATGGGTGCAAGAGATGCAATATATGTATTAGAAAATTTGGGGCTTAATGTAGCCGTAGATGGAGTCGGTAAAGTTGTCAAACAGACAGTTAATGCTGGTTCAAAAATTAAAGGACAGGATATTACTATTTATTTAAATTAATATTAGTATGCAGTCTAAAAAAAGAAAGTTGATTGAAATACTTGATGATAATTTGACTATTCAAATCCTTGGAGAAGAGAATAGAGAGATTAATAATCTTCATTTGGATTCTAGAAAAATTGAAGACGGTGATGTATACTTTGCAATAAAAGGATACGCCACTGACGGACATGATTATATAGAATCTGCAATTGAGAGAGGAGCAAAAGTTATTGTATGCAGTGATTTGGGATTTGATTTTTCGCCTGATGTTACTGTTGTGCAAGTCAGAGATACAAGATGTTCAATGGCAAAAGCTGCTCGTAATTACTATGGAAATCCAAGTTGGGATTTAAAATTGATAGGAGTTACAGGAACAAATGGTAAGACTACTGTTGTCACTTTACTTTGGCAGTTATTTACAGCAATGGGATATAAAGTTGGATTAATTTCGACGGTAGAAAATCGAATTGGTAATGAGGTGTTAAAAGCAACGCACACTACGCCAAATGTTATTGCTATTAATGCGCTTTTAGAAAAAATGGTGGACAGTGGTTGTGAATTTGTTTTTATGGAAGTAAGTTCTCATGCGATTGACCAAAGAAGAATAGAAAATATAAGATATACTGGTTCAATATTTACCAACATGTCTCATGATCATTTAGATTATCACAAGACATTCAAAGAATATATATGGGCGAAGAAAAAGTTCTTCGATTCCCTTCCGTCAGAGGCATTTGCAATTGTGAATACAGATGACAAGCGTGGAGAAGTAATGGTGCAAAATACTAAAGCTAAGATAAAAAGTTATGCGCTGAAAAGCATCGCTGATTACAAAGCAAAAATTATTGATAATAGTGTAGCTGGACTACAATTATTGATTAATGGTAATGAAGCACATTTTAGATTGGTTGGAGAGTTTAACGCTTATAATCTATTGGCAGTCTATGGTACTGCAATAGAATTAGGTTTTGATTCGATAGAAATATTACAATACTTATCTGATATTACTGGCGCAGACGGGAGATTTGAAAATATAAATGTAGAAGGTTGTAGCAAGATTGGCATTGTCGATTATGCGCATACACCAGATGCATTAGAAAATGTTCTTAAAACATTAGCAAAAGTAAGAAGTAATCACTCTAATATCATTACTGTGATGGGGTGTGGAGGAGATAGAGATGTGACGAAACGGCCAGTGATGGCTCAAGTAGTAGCTAAGTTGAGTGACAGATTCATTATAACTAGTGATAATCCAAGAACGGAGAACTTGGATAAAATATTAGATGATATGGAAGCTGGTCTTAGCGAAGAAATGAAAATGAAAATGCTAAGAATCAGAGACAGAAAAAACGCTATAAATACTGCAGTTAAATTAGCAGAAAAAAATGATATTATTCTTGTTGCTGGTAAAGGACATGAAAAATATCAAGATATAAACGGAGTGAAGACTCCATTTGATGATAAAAAAGTACTTCGAGAAGCGATGCTCGAAAATACTTAAAGATTGGTTCTATTATCATTCTCAGGTTGGTTTTAACAGTAGCAATAGGTGAGAACCCATGCAAAAAGTTGTGTGTTGCCTATTGCACTGTTAAATTTTTAAAAAGCCAAACATTAAGCTTGTACCCAAAAACGATTGTTGTATACAAGCTTGCTCAATTGAGCTGAGGATATTATAGACACATTTTCTGACCTATAGTGGTCGGGTAAAACATTGTTTTTAAAAGCGATAAGACGAAAAGGCCTAGAGTAAGGAAACTACACTTTTTTTTGCCCTAACGTATGTCATATATTTATAATATGTGATGGGTTTAGGATCAAAAAAAACTTCTCTCTCTTCCTATTTTTCTGACCCGCAAATTTTATTATTTACGTAAGAAGACGGGATGCTATATCATCTATTTGAATATTTAGAAAAAAATCACAATCTGCCTGGTGCGGGATTGTTTCAATATATTAGTTTTCGATCTGGAGTAGCGATTATACTTTCATTAGTTATTTCTATTCTTTTTGGTAACCGTATTATTAGTTCTTTGAAAAAATTGCAAGTTGGAGAGACTGTTAGAGATTTAGGTCTTGAAGGTCAAAAGGAGAAAGAAGGAACCCCTACGATGGGTGGTTTTATAATAATTCTCGCTACACTTATACCATGTCTTTTATTGGCAGATTTGACTAATATTTATATTATTCTACTAATAGTAACGACACTATTGATGGCATCGATTGGCTATGCTGATGATTATATCAAAGTGTTTAAAAAAAATAAGGACGGATTAGCGGGTAAATTTAAAGTAGTAGGTCAAGTATTGTTAGGGTTATTGATAGCGTTGGCTATGCTTCATCATGATGATATAGTGGTGAGGATGCCATTGTCTGATGCTATGTTAGCAGGATATGAAGTTATCAATACATTTACACATAATGTTGCTAAGATAGGGTCACCAAGTGAAATTGTAGAAATGGCTTATGTGAAAACAACACTTACCAATGTACCATTTTTTAAAGGGAATGCTTTTGATTATAATGGTTTGCTTTGGTTTTTAGGGGACAACGCTTCTGATTTTGTGTGGATTGTCTTTATCCCTATTGTTGTTTTTATAGTTACTGCTGTATCTAATGGTGCTAACCTTACTGACGGTATAGATGGATTAGCGACGGGTGTTTCTGCTATTATTGCAGCTACATTGGGAGTTTTGGCATATGTGAGTGGAAATTCTATAATAGCGAATTTTTTAGATATTTACTACATTCCGTATTCATCAGAAATGGTGATTTTTGCTGCATGTTTTTTAGGAGGTTGTATTGGGTTTTTATGGCACAATGCATTTCCTGCCAAAGTATTTATGGGTGATACTGGAAGTCTTACAATAGGAGGAATAATAGCTGTAATGGCAATTTTCTTGAGAAAGGAGTTTTTACTTCCTATCTTATGTGGTGTGTTTTTGATTGAGACAGCGTCTGTAATTATTCAGGTAAGCTACTTTAAATATACAAAGAAGAAATATGGAGAAGGAAGAAGGGTCTTTAGAATGTCTCCTTTACATCACCATTACCAAAAGAAAGGCATGCCAGAGGCAAGGTTAGTGACTAGGTTTTGGATTATTGGTATTATGCTGGCAATCTTAACTATTATCACTTTGAAAATAAGGTAGATAATGGCTGGCGACACTGGAATTGGTATTATAGGCGCTGCCGAAAGCGGAATTGGCGCCGCATTACTTGCAAAGAAAAAAGGTTTTAAAGTTTTTGTTTCTGACTTTGGTCAAATAAAGAAAGAATATAAAGACGAATTAAAATATAACAATATCCCCTTTGAAGAAGGGGGACATACTATTGAAAGATTGATTGAATTTGGTTTGGTGATAAAGAGTCCTGGAGTACCGGATTCTGCGGCCGTCCTCCGTAGACTAAAAAAAATGGGCACGAAAGTAATTTCGGAGATTGAGTTTGGTTGCTTAAATTATTCTGGAACTCTCGTAGCTATTACAGGTAGCAATGGGAAAACTACAACTTCGGGACTCATTTATCACCTTTTGAAAACAGCAAAGTTCGATGTAGAAATTGGCGGTAATTATGGTGTCAGTTTTGCTAGGATATTGAGTGAAAAGTCACCAGCCTACATGGTTCTTGAGTTAAGCAGTTTTCAACTGGACAATATTGAAACTTTTAGACCTTTTGTGTCTGTGGTACTCAATATTACTCCAGATCATTTAGATAGGTATGATTATAATATTAATAATTATGCAAAATCTAAAATGCGAATTATTGAAAATCAAACAGCAAAAGATCATTTTGTTTACAATGAAGATGATCCTATAGTTACTGGTTTTAAAGAAAGAGATGGGTGGAAACAAGTTTTACATCCAATATCTGAATATATGTTTTTAACAGGTATTACCTCAAAGGAGGGTGCCGAAAAATTTGAAATATCAATTAAAGGAAAGCACAACCTTTTTAATGCACGATGTGCTGTTGAAGTATGCAGAATATTAAATATTGGTGAACCATTAATACGAAAGGGCTTAAGTTCTTTCATTAATGAACCTCATCGATTTGAAATAGTAGCAACTTATAAGGGTATAACATTCATTAACGATAGTAAAGCTACTAATGTTGATTCTGTGTATTACGCCTTAGATGCTATTGATGGTAATATAGTATGGATTGCAGGGGGAACAGATAAAGGTAATAACTATTCACAAGTAATTAATTTGGCAGCAAAAAAAGTCAAATCATTAATTTGTCTGGGTATAGATAATACAAAGCTTGTTAAATCCTTTGCTGAAGTAGTCCCATGTATTATCGAATCAACAAATATTGTAAGTGTTGTAGAAAATGCAATAGATATAGCGGAGTTTGGAGATGTGGTAATACTCTCTCCTGCTTGTGCAAGTTTTGATCTTTTTGAAAACTATATTGATAGGGGAAATCAATATAAGGAATGTATAAATAATAGAATTAAAGAATTAAAAATTAAAGAATTAAAAAATTGAGTACTGTAAAATCATTATATCAAATACTTAAAGGCGACAAATGGATATGGGGCATGTTCTTCATAATGGGTTTGTTTTCAATCCTTATAGTGTATAGTTCTAGTGGAGCTATGGCTTATAAGTATGCTGGTGGTAATACTGAGTTTTATTTAATAAAGCAGTTTGTATTTATTGCATTAGGTTTTGGAGTTGCTACAGCTTGTTATAATGTTCATTATTTACATTATAGCAGATTAGCACCTATTCTGTTAGCTATTGCGATTCCATTATTGTTTTATACTTTATTTTTTGGTCCGGAATACAACGATGCACGTCGATGGATTAATATTCCTTGGATTAATCAAAGGTTTCAGACTTCTGATTTTGCTAAGATTGCATTAATAATTTTTGTTGCGAGATCTTTGGCAATAAGACAGGATTTTATTAAAGATTTTAAGAGTGCTTTTGTACCTATTATTGTACCAGTTATTATTGTATGTGGTTTGATTATGCCTGCAGATTTGAGTACAGCGGGATTGTTATTTGTGACATCGTTGTTAATGATGTTTATTGGTAGAGTATCTCTTAAGTATGTTGGTTTGCTATTGTTGTTAGGTGCAATTGTGTTTGGGATTTTATTTATTATCGGCACAATATTTCCTGAGGTATTTCGTGTCGAGACATGGATGTCAAGAGTACAAGAGTACATGAGCAGCGGTGATGGTGATTATCAAGTGCAACAATCAAAAATAGCAATTGCTAATGGAGGATTTTTTGGTTTAGGACCTGGGAATAGTTTACAAAAAAACTTTTTGCCTTATGCATATGCCGATTTTATATATGCAATAATTTGCGAAGAATATGGAATACTTGGAGGTATTGTAATCTTGTTGATGTACTTAGTATTATTATTTAGATGTATTAAGATTGTTACACAATGCCCTAAAGCATTCGGAGCGATTTTGGCGATGGGACTTTGTTTGAATATTGTCATACAAGCATTTGCTAATATAGCAGTTTCAGTGCAGTTGGTACCAGTCACTGGGTTGACATTGCCACTGATAAGTATGGGAGGCACATCGTTATTATTTACATCAGCAAGTATTGGAGTGATATTAAGTGTGAGCAGATATGTAGAGCAGTCCAATAATAAAAGAATAGCACTTGAAAAACTTGAAGCGATAGAACATGAAGGTAATAATTAGTGGAGGTGGAACTGGAGGGCATGTATTTCCTGCAATAGCGATTGCGGATGCCATAAAAAAAAACAATGCTGATGCAGATATATTATTTGTAGGAGCAAAAGGAAAAATAGAAATGGATAGAGTACCGAAAGCGGGCTATCCAATCGTGGGATTACCGATAAGAGGGTTTCACAGAAAATTGACATTTCGAAATTTGATGTTTCCTTTCAAGCTTGTATCTAGTTTGATAAAAGCAAGGGGAATTGTCAAGAATTTCAAACCGGATGTGGCTGTTGGTGTAGGTGGCTATGCAAGTGGTCCAATACTTCAAATGGCCAGTATGGTTGGAGTGGCGACTTTAGTACAAGAACAAAATTCTTATGCTGGAGTAACTAATAAGCTCCTTGGTAAGAAGGTGAATACAATATGTGTTGCATATAACAATATGGAAAAATTTTTTCCTGAAGACAAAATTGTATTTACGGGAAATCCGGTTAGAAGAGAAATATTCGAAAACAACATAACTACTTCGGGAGCAAAAGCAAAACTGGGATTAGTAGAAGCAAATAAAACTATACTAATTTTTGGTGGTAGCTTGGGAGCAAGAGCGCTTAATGTAGCAATCGAGTCGGGAGCTGAATTACTGAGTCAACACCCAGAGATTAATATCATTTGGCAGGTTGGTAAACTGTACTACGAGGACTATGAAAATTCTAATGTAGCAAAATTGCCAAATGTAACAGTCCTTCCCTTTATAGAGGATATGGCCTCAGCTTACAAAGCTGCTGACCTAGTCGTCTGTAGATCGGGTGCACTGACAATCTCCGAGCTCAGCCTTGTGGTAAAGGCTGCGATCTTGGTTCCATCTCCGAATGTAGCAGAAGACCACCAGACCAAAAATGCAATGGCATTGGTTAGAAAAAAGGCTGCAAAAATAGTGACGGATGATGAAGGGAAAGAAAAATTAGTGCCTTTGATGTTGGAATTAATAGAAAATGAAGTAGAACGAAAAGAATTATGTGATAACATAAGAATTTTTGGTAGACCAAATGCTGCTAATATGATTGCTGAAGAGATTAGTAAATTGGTAAAAAGTGTTGGGAAATGAATTTGCAAATAAAATAAAAATGGAGTTTTGAAAATAGAATCCATTGATAAAATATATTTTTTAGGCATAGGCGGAATAGGCATGAGTGCAATCGCCAGACATATGCAATCTATAGGCAAAAGTGTTTATGGATATGATAAAACTGAAACAAAACTTACCAAATTATTGGTTGAGCAAGGAATGGAAATTCATTATAAAGATGATCCAACAATGATTCCTGAAGATATAGATATGGTTATATATACACCAGCTATACCTGATAATTTGTTGGAGGTGCTTTATTTTAGAAGCAATGGGTATAAACTTATAAAGCGAGCAGAACTCTTGGGAATGTTGAGTAATGAAAGCAAGACTATTGCAATAGCAGGTACACATGGTAAAACATCTACAAGTGCTACAGTTACACACTTGTTAAAAAGTGGTGGTGTTGACATTTCGGCTTTTGTAGGTGGGATAATGAACAATTATAACAATAATTATATTCATGGAAAAGGAGAGTGGATAATAGTGGAAGCAGATGAGTACGATAGATCTTTTTTGCACCTAAGCCCTGATATTGCTGCAGTGATGAGTATGGATGCTGACCACCTTGATATATATGGTGATCACAGTGAGATGATAGAAGGATTTGAGTCATTTCTTGGAAACGTTAGGGACAATGGTCTTATCATATTGAAAACTGAAATAATAAATATATTGAGTGGTAACTTGAAAAGAGATTTGGAAAATAGAGGAGTAACTATATTAGAATTTGGAATAAATGAACATGCAGATTTAGCTATTTCTAATATATTAGTTAAGGAAGGTAGTTTTTATTTTGACATTGATAATATGGTTAATGTAAAAACAATTCTTCCAGGAAGGCACAATATAGAAAATACTGCTGTAGCTATAAAGATAGCTTCAGAGCTGGGTCTAAATGAAAAAGCGATAAGAATTGGTTTGGATTCATTTAGAGGAATAGTTAGGAGATTTGAATATGTTATCAAAACTAAGGACACGGTGTACATAGATGATTATGCACACCATCCTACAGAATTGAGAGCGGCAATTGATGCGGCAAAAGAGCTGTATCCAAATCGACAGATAATTGGAATTTTTCAACCTCATTTGTTTTCGAGGACGAGAGATTTTGTTGATGGATTTGCTGATGCACTGGGCTTGTTGGATGAAGTTGTCTTGTTAGACATTTATCCAGCCAGAGAAGAACCAATACCAGGCGTTACAAGTAAACTTATCTACGATAAAATAAAAATTAAACAAAAGAGCTTAGTTGAAAAGTCAACGCTCTTAGATGTTTTAAAAACAAAGAAAATAGAAATTTTAATGACACTTGGAGCTGGAGATATTGGAGCGATGGTCAATAATATAAAAGAGATAATAATAAATAAACAATAGTAATAGTTGACAAAAACTAAAATATATAGCAATAATAAACGCCAAAATTGGAAAAGTAACATGGTGTGGTCAATCGTGACATTTGTCATAGTTGGGGTACTGTTTATGGCTGTTGAACGTAAAAAAAATGCTGAAATTATTAAAGTTTCTATTGGAATAAAAGGGATTAAAGGAGGTAGGAACTTGATATCTAAAAAGGACGTAAATGAAAAATTCAGAAAATATTTAGGATTTGATTTGAATCAATCTGCTATTAAAGATTTAAATCTTAGAGATATGGAGTCATTCTTGAAAGCTGATGATAGAATAAAAGATGCAGAGGTATATGTAGATAATAAGGACAGGTTGTATATAGCGATTGATCAGCGAGTGCCTGTAGTAAGGGTATTTAGTAAGAATAATTTATCTTATTATTTGGATAGTGATGGTTATGAAATACCAGCATACCATGGATCTACTATTAGAGTTCCTATTGCTTCTGGATACATTGAAGACTATAATCCAAAATTGTTGACGGAAAAAAGCAAAAGTAAGCTAAAGGATGTATTTGAAATAGCAAAATACATACATGAAGATGATTTTTTAACAGCGTTGATTGAGCAGATAGATGTAGCAGAAGATGGTATTATCACGATGGTTCCAAAAATAGGAAGACAAAAATTAGTTTTTGGAGAAGCAAATAACATTGAAGAAACATTTAAAAAATTAAAACTATTTTATAAAGAAGGACTACCTAAGTTTGGGTGGAGAAAATGGAATGTATTGACCTTGAAGTACGATGGACAAATAGTAGGAGAAAGAACTAAAGGGTAGTAAAAAAAAGAACTTGAATATTGATAAATATAATCTTATGAATGACAACAACAACAACTCAAAAGACATAGCTGTAGCCTTAGATATAGGTACAACTAAAGTATGTGCTATCGCTGGATATCTCAACGAATATGGAAAGATTGAAGTATTAGGTGTGGGTAGTGTAAAATCTGAAGGCGTATCTCGAGGTGTCGTATCTAATATAGATAAGACCGTGCGTGCTATTAAAGAAGCGGTAGAAATTGCTGAAAGAACTTCGGGTTTAAAGTTTAGATTAGTGCATGTCGGAATAGCTGGACAACATATCAAAAGCTTACATCACCAAGGATTATTGGTCCGTCATGATGCTAATGATGAAATATCTACTGAAGATGTAGAACGTCTAATTAAAGATATGCACAAATTAGTATTACCTCCAGGTGATAAGATACTGCATGTGATTCCTCAAGAATTTACTGTAGATGATGAACAAGATATCATTGATCCAGTAGGCATGTCAGGAATAAGATTAAAAGCAAATTTTCATATTATTACAGGTCAAATATCAGCGAGTAGAAACATAATGAGATGTGTTGAAAAAGCAGGACTTGATGTGGCAGATGTAACTCTTGAGCCTATAGCAAGTGCAGCATCAATATTAAGTCTTGAAGAAAAAGAGGCAGGTGTAGCTTTAGTAGATATCGGGGGAGGAACTACAGATATTACAATATTTAAAGATGGAATTATTCGCCACACAGCTGTTATTCCATTTGGAGGAAATGCTGTTACAAAAGATATTAGAGAAGGGTGTACTGTAATGATGGATCAAGCAGAAAGGTTGAAAGTGAAATTTGGATCAGCTATGGCTGAAGAAATTTATGATAACAGAATCATTACTATCCCAGGATTTAAGGGAAGAGACCACAAAGCTATATCTGAATTAAATTTAGCTAGAATAATTCAAGCTAGAATTGAAGAAATATTTGACTATGTACTTTGGGAAATTAAAAGATCAGGATATGAAAGTAAATTAATAGCTGGAATAGTATTGACTGGAGGTGGATCACTACTTAAAAATATCAATATTCTGGCTGAGTCGCATACTGGGTTAGGTGCGAGAGTAGGTATGCCAGTTGAGCATTTGGCTCATGGTTATAGTCCTCAATTGGCAAGTCCAATATATGCAACAGCTGTCGGATTGTTGAAAAACACTATCGAAAATATGCAAGACCGCAATTTTGTAGAAATAAGAGAAGAGTCTACTGATAATATGGTTGAAGATGAATCTGAAGATCAAGAACTTAATAACCATTACAATGACGATAATAATGGTTTTAATAAATCTGAACCTAAGAAAAGAGGTAAATGGTTTAATAAGGTGTTTTCTTTAACTAAAGATTTCTTTGAAGCAACACCAGATTCTGAATTTTAATAATAACTAATAATGTTTAGGATTTAATGTCCTAAAAATAATAATTTAATAACGCATTTTTATCTTGATTTATATCAAGATTCAACATATAAAACTCAATATCATGCAAGTAGATTTTCCAAAAAGTAACCAGACGATAATTAAAGTAATTGGAGTCGGCGGAGGCGGTGGCAATGCCGTGTCATATATGCATAAACAAGGAATTGTAGGTGTAGATTTTGCTATCTGTAACACTGATTCGCAGGCTATGGAAGCTAGTGAGATACCAGTAAAAATTGCTTTAGGTCCTAACCTTACGGAAGGTAGAGGAGCGGGTGCAAAACCTCAAGTTGGTAAAGAAGCGTGTATTGAATCTATTGATAATGTAAGATCGTTTTTGGCTGATTCTACCAAAATGCTGTTTATAACTGCTGGTATGGGTGGTGGCACAGGTACAGGTGCGGCACCAATTATTGCAAAAGCGGCAAAAGAAATGGATATTCTTACTGTTGCTATAGTAACCTTACCTTTCAAGTTTGAAGGTTTAAGAAGGCAGCGACAAGCATTGGAAGGATTAGAACAGTTGAAGAAAAATGTAGATTCTATTTTGGTTATTTCTAATGATAAAGTAAGAGAGATCTATGGCAATTTGGCTTTGTCAGATGCATTTAGTCAAGCAGATTCTATCTTGGCAACTGCTGCTAAAGGAATAGCAGAGATAATAACAGTTGTTGGTAATATCAATGTGGATTTTGAAGATGTAAATACAGTAATGAAAAATAGCGGTGTCGCTATTATGGGGCATTCTTCCATGGAAGGAGAAGATCGTGCAAGAAAATGTATAACGCAAGCTATAAATAGTCCTTTATTAGAAGATAACGATATTAGAGGAGCTAATCATATACTTCTAAATATTACTTCTGGAGACAAAGAAGTGACGATGGATGAGATAGGAGAAATAACAAACTATGTCGAGGAAGAAGCTGGATATGGTACTGATGTAATATGGGGCGTATGCAGAGATACTAATCTTGGTGACAAAATTGGTATTACCATTATCGCCACTGGGTTTAAAGAAGGAGCATCTAAAGAAGCTCAAAATAATGTAGTTAGAAAAGTTGTTGGGTTAGATGACTCTTCTGATATTACTGATGGGGCATCAATCATAGTAAATGGTGGATACACTGAATCTAAAGAAACTAATGTTTTCAATTTTGATGAAGTAGATGTAAGTAGAACTAAACAAACTATCGAAATGCATAATGGAAACTATAATAATTTTGAAAACGAGGATGACAAAAAAGTAAGAGAAAATGTGAGACGACAGTTAGAGTTAGATAGACTGAGAAGAGAAGAGATGAGAGCTAATACTGTACCTTTAGATAGTGCAAAAACGGTAAATGATATTGAAACTATTCCTGCTTATGCTAGACGAAAAGTAGTGTTAGATGATGTCAGTTCAGGAAATGAAATTCATGATAATGGATTTGTAGTGTCAATGGACGATGATGGTCCAGTCATACAAAATAACAGCTCATATTTGCATGATAATGTAGATTAGAATAAGCGTATTTGTTTCCATTTTCGATATCAATAGGATATATATTTATGTTTTATACCTCGTAAAAGGAAGTATCAACAACTTTAAAAAAAAAATCATAAAAATATAAATTCGATAGATGTACATCAATAGATGATATAACTATCCATAATATAAGTTTGTCTCATATTAGGACTTTACCTGATGGGATGACTAAAGATTTTCGTCTTTTTATAATCGTCTTATCTTATTATAATAATAAGATATGTAACTCTGGGCTCTCCGCCCAGAGTTTTTTTGTTTTAATTGAAATTGTAACTCTACTACAAAGTAATAATTGACTTAGTAGCGAACATGAAAAAAGCTTCTAAACAAGAGCTAACATACGTGGGGATGTGGAAATTGATTAAATACACTGCTAAATTGATATAAACATATGTTCCAATTTTTATGTACATTTGTTTTAGTAAATACTAACTACCTCTGATGAATAAAAGCAGTAAAAAAAGACGAATAATTCCTGGTGAAATACCTACAAAAAATCTCCATCAATATTTATTAGGCTCTGTGTCTCCTCGCCCAATAGCTCTGGTAAGTACAATTGATAAAGATGGTAATAATAATCTTGCACCTTATAGTTTTTTTAATGCATTTAGCTCTAATCCTCCAATAGTTGTATTTAGCTCTAATCGGAAAGTGACTGACAATACAACGAAGGATACTCTACATAATATTCTACAAGTCAAAGAATGTGTGATTAGTGCAGTTAGTTATGATATAATGCGCCAAATGGTATTGTCGTCAGTAGCTTTTCCTAGTGAAATAAGTGAATTTGAAAAAACAGGTTTGACACCTTCAAAATCAGAAACTGTTGCAGTTCCAGGAGTTGTAGAATCTCCTGTAAATATGGAATGTAAGGTAAAAGAGATTATTACATTAGGTACGCATGGAGGAGCGGGACATTTGATCGTTTGTGAAATTCAAATGATGCATGTTTCTGAGGCGGTTTTGGACGGAGACAAAATTGATCCACATAAAATTGATCTAATTGGGAGAATGGGGAGAACTTATTATGTTAGAGCAAG
The DNA here is from genome assembly GCA_036479655.1 of Saprospiraceae bacterium. GTDB lineage: Bacteria > Bacteroidota > Bacteroidia > Chitinophagales > Saprospiraceae > CAJXUU01. The sequence continues at coordinate 11,060 of JAZGFO010000019.1, read as the reverse complement.
TGGAAATGCCGTGTTTTCACAATATCAAAATATAATGGACAATCCAATAGGTTATGAGAATCTACCCAATATCGCAAAATCTAGCAAGATACTGACAGGGAATGATATTGGACATTTGGCAGCATTGTCAACTATGCCAAGTGCAGAGGAAATTATAAATGTAAGCAAAGATATTTTGTCATCAAGCAATATCGAACAGTATTGTGCAGATCTTATAGCAAATAAAAAAATACATGAAGCACTTACAATCTTATTGGCAGCAAACAATACTAAATTGTGAATGCCGATAAATCTATATGGACTAAATTAAAGAAAAAAAAATCTGCTATGGCAGGTTTGTGGTTTATTATATTTACTGCTATAATTTCTATAGTTGCTTATATGGTTATTGGTGACAAAAGCCCAAATGCCAATAATCAGAATCCAGAAATCGCTTTGAAATCTCCAGGATTTTCTACAGATGTATTAGTGTTGAAAAACAATAAAATTGCAAAACAAGTCGGCACATTTTCAAGTCTTTTTTGGGGTTCAGAACAGCCTTTTAATTTATATCCAATAAAGTCTGCTAAATTGACAATTGATGGAGTTGAAGTGACTACTCATTACGATCAAAAAAAAATAATTAAAGTTACTGAATTGTATACGTCTATTAAGGGAAATAATCTTAGTCCTCATATAAAAAGGTCAAAATATTGGCTGGGCACAGATCGTTATGGACGCTCTATTAGTAGTAGGTTAATTCTTGGGATAAGAATATCATTATTAGTTGGTCTATTGGCAGTTATTATATCCTTAAGTGTGGGCGTTGTAGTTGGAGCACTTGGCGGATACTTTGGGGGATGGATAGATAGGGTGGTTATGTACTTTATTAACGTTATGTGGAGCATACCAACACTACTCTTGGTATTTGCAATAGTACTTGCTTTTGGTAGAGGATTGGGTGTTATATTTTTAGCTGTTGGGCTTACTATGTGGGTGGATGTAGCAAGGATAGTGAGAGGACAGGTCAAAAAGATAAAAAAAGATCAATTTGTACAAGCTGCCAAAAGTATGGGAGTAAAGGAATATAGAATTTTAATTAGACATATATTGCCTAATATTATTGGACCTATATTAGTAGTAGGCGCAGCCAATTTTGCAACAGCAATTCTTATAGAAGCGGGCCTAAGTTACTTAGGTTTTGGTGTACGTCCACCATCTCCTTCAATTGGCAATATGCTTAACGAACATTATGGGTATGCTATTAGTGGCAAACCAATGCTAGCTTTAGTTCCTGCGTTGACAATTATGCTTATGGTATTATCATTTAATATGTTGGGGTCTGGGCTTAGAGATGTATTTGATGTAAAAGATACGGAATAATCGTTAGAAATTAATGAATTAAAAAGTCGAATGTACAGTCATTCGAATCCCTTATTAACTAGTTGCAAAATATTGAATGCCAATAGAATAACAAATTATATTTCAAACAATCATTCCTTCATTAATTTCCCGAAATCCACAATTTGTTCTACAATATCAGAGGCTTTAATTCCTAGTTTTGACAATTTGTAACTTACTTTTGGTGGAACTTCTTTAAAATCTTTTCTAATTATCAATTTTTGTTTAGTTAAAATTTTCAACTTATCTATAAGTACTTTTTCTGAAATGTCGGATATTTTTGACCGTACTTCACTAAACCTAAGTTCTTCATTACCAATCGATTTTATTATGATTAGATTCCATTTGCCACCAAAAGCTTTTAACGCTTTTCGCAAAGGACAATTTTTTAAATTTTCCATATATTTTACACTTACTTTTTGGTTAGTACTTGTACAAAAGTAATATTAATTATACCTTTGCCAAAACTAATACAAAAAAAGATGGATAAAAAAGTGGAATACTCAAACAAGGACATTACCATAGTATGGCAACCAAAAATATGTCAACACGCTGCAGTATGTGTTAAATCACTACCGAAAGTATATAAACCAAAAGAAAAACCTTGGATAAATATCAAAAACGCAACAACAGAAGAATTAAAAAAACAAATCAATAAATGTCCTTCAGGTGCTTTATCATTTTACGAAAATAAAAAGGATGAACAGAAATAATTTCATTAAAAAACTATCATTTACAACCATAGGAATCTTCGTTTTGTCAAAACTTGGATTCCCACAAACTAAAAAGATGACTAAATCTGCAATTAAAAATATTAAGCCCTTGATTCTTCCTTGGGAAACTCAAGACCCATTTATATTTTGTTCTTATCACTATGACGAATTTCCTGGAGGAAATGAAAACATGGCACCAAATGTTTCTTTAGAAGGTCGTCCTATAGGGCAAGATTTTGCTTCTAAAGATGGTTGGAATATGTATCATGGAGCAAACGTACCCGGATTTCCGGCACATCCGCATTGTGGATTTGAAACGGTAAGTGTTGTTACAAAAGGAATGGTTGATCATTCTGATTCTCTTGGAGGTAAAGGACGTTTTGGTAATGGAGATGTACAATGGTTAACCTCAGGTAAAGGTGTGCAACATGCAGAAATGTTTCCGTTACTGAATAAAGATAAAAACCCATTTGAAATATTTCAACTTTGGCTAAATTTACCAAAGAAGAGTAAAAAGGTAAATCCATATTACAAAATGTTGTGGAGCGAAGACATTCCAAAAATTAAATCTACTGATGAAAATGGAAATAATACAAAAATTGATATAATTGCTGGTAATTTAAATGGAAAAAAAGCACTCAATCCAAATCCTGATTCTTGGGCTGCCGACCCTGAAAACAATGTTCAAATTTGGATGATTAAGTTAAACCCAAATGCGAAATATTCTATTGGTGGAATAGATGAAAATATTTCACGTACACTTTATTTTTACGAGGGAAATGAAATTGACATTAATGATACAAAAGTAAATGTAAATAGATTGATTCATTTGAATTCGTCAGAAGATATTCATATCAAAAATTCTTCAGAAACTGCCTTTTTGTTTTTTTTACAAGGAAAGCCAATAAACGAACCGTTAGTACAGCACGGTCCTTTTGTGGCTAATTCGCAAGAAGAAATACAAGAGGCAATGCAAGAATACAGAAAAACACAATTTGGTGGTTGGCCGTATGATAGCAATGAACCAGTGCATGCTAAAAGTATGGGGCGATTCGCAGAGTTTGTAAATGGTGAAAAAGTAATAAAATAAATTGATGTAAGCCTAGAGAAATATTGATGGTTTCTCAGATTGTTATTTTAACTTGCGCAAGTTTTTGTGGGTCTAAAGTAATCAACACTCAAGTGACAAACTGAAATGTTCCTAAATAAATGAAATTGAGTAGAATTATCAAAGCATAGAATGAATTTGTTGAAGAAAAAATATAAAATTGGTTGGAAAACGGCAACAGCATTAGTTGTTGCTAATATGATTGGTGCTGGAATATTTACAAGTCTTGGATTTCAATTGGTTGAAATACAGAATACATGGTCTATTATTATACTTTGGACATTAGGCGCTATTATGGCGCTTTGTGGAGCTCTGAGTTATGCAGAATTGAGTACTAGTATGGTACGATCTGGTGGTGAATATCAATTTTTATCTAAAACCTTTCATCCTTTAGTAGGTTATTTATCAGGATGGGTATCGCTTACAATTGGATTTGCAGCTCCTGTAGCATTAGCGAGTATTGCTTTTGGTGAATATTTAACTTTGTATTTAGGTGTTGACAAAGTAATATTAGCATCACTAATTGTCATTCTAATTACATTTCTTCACACAATTAGTGTCAAGCACAGTAGCTTATTGCAGAATAGTACAACTATTTTTAAGCTGGTAACAATACTAATAATAATTGTAGCAGGGTTTACTATTTCTACTCCAGAAAATGCTTTGGAATGGAGCAATATATGGCAAAATGAAATTCTATTGCCCGGGTTTGCCGTATCATTTGTTTATGTAACATACTCTTATTCAGGATGGAATGCAGCATCTTACTTAGCAGAAGAAATAGAATCGCCAATAATAAACATACCCAAAGCATTAGTAATAGGCACTCTAATAGTGAGTATTTTGTACATCCTTTTAAATATAACATTTTTGAAACATGGAACGCTTAATAGTCTCCAAGGGCAATTGGAAGTCGGTCAAATAGCCGTAAATGGAATGTTTGACAGTAATGGAGGGAAAATAATAAGTATTGCAATAGGTCTTATTTTGATTTCAAGTATATCTGCTATGGTTTGGATTGGGCCTAAAGTAACTCAAGTAATGGGTGAAGATTACCGTTTTTGGCATTGGTTTTCGAAATTGTCAGAAAAAGAAATTCCAAAAAGAGCCATTATATTGCAACTATTAATCACTTTAATTTTGTTAATTTCGGGTACTTTTCAGCAAATACTTATTTATAGTGGATTTGTTTTACAGCTTTTTGGAGCACTTTCCATTTATTCTGTTTTTTTAAATAGAAAAAAAAATGGAATAAAATCACTTCAATTTAAAACACCTTTATATCCAATACCGCAATTGATATTTCTATTCTTAAGTGCTTGGGTTTTAATATATCTCCTTTATCAACAACCAAAACAATCATTATTAGGTTGTATAAATATTGGTAATGGAATAATTATTTACAATTTTGACAAATCAATAAATAAACAATAAATATGAATAAAATAATAATTTTTAGTACAGTCTTGTGTTTAGCTCTAGTGTCTTGTAATTCTTCAGAACACAAACATAGAAAACACAATCATTCAGGTCATCATCATACCGATCATAATAAATCTAACAAACACATGAATGCAAATTCATTCAAAGATTTAGCAAAATCATTTGAAGACGAAGATAGAGCATCTTGGCAAAAGCCTGAATTAGTAATTCAAAAGCTGGGAGATATTAGGGGAAAAACTATTGCAGATATTGGAGCTGGAACGGGCTATTTTTCTTTCAGAATGGCAAAATCAGGTGCATTTGTTACAGCAATTGATGTAGATAAGCGATTCCAAAATTTTATTAATGATAAAAAAGAGAAAGAAAACACTGCTAATCTTAAAACTAAATTTGTTGGGTATGATAATCCTGAATTGGAAAAAGATGAATTTGATGTATTGTTAATCGTTGATACGTACCATCATTTTAATGATAAAATTGAATATATGACGCATTGTTTCAAGGGCTTAAAAAAGGGAGGAACTCTAATGAATGTTGATTTCAAAAATATAGAAACGCCCCATGGACCACCAGTTGATCATAGAATATCGGCTAATGATGTAAAAAATGATTTGCTTAAAGTCGGATTTACATCTGTAGAAATAGATCAAAATACATTGACTGAGCAATATATAATTACTGCTAAAAAGTAATACAGGAATGAAAGAAGACTACTTTTTAATAATCAATAAAAACTATATTAATCTATGACTATATAAATAGTACAAAACACCGATAACTAGCTACTTATTGCATTTTGTAGTTAAATATCATTGACCTATCTAATAAATTGATATAATTATAGTATAACAACTATTATTGTATTGAAATATAATCTCGTACTATTTTTTGGTATTAGTTATTTAATTAAACTGCTTAATATAATTTCTATTTTTTAATGATATTACTTAGTATATTAATTCTGGGCTTTAGTTTTTGGAATATATTCAAGCAGAATAAATTTCTAAGTCCTTTGTTTGGAATTATTTTTATTGGTAGCTTATTGATGAGTTGTAGTAATATGATGACATCAACAATGTCATTAGAGTATAAGTTTTTGCATACAATATTTATGTTGATAGGAGTTGGTTTACTTGGTTTTATTCTTCAAGTATTAAGTAATAATAAAAAAGCACAGATTGGAGCAGTCATTATGACTATTGTTGGGGTCAATTTGTACATATCAAATCCACATACACCATTAGATCCTAATATAAAATTGGTAGCTAATGCAGAATTGCTCATCAAAATTGAGCATGCACATAAAAAAGGCATTAGCAATAAAGTTTTAAATTTCAGCTTTGTACAGGGACTAAATGCTTTAAGTACACCTAAAGATAGTGAAGTTACTACTTTGGATGATTATTTTAAAGTTGATATTATTCCAGATTTTGATGTCAATAATGCAATAGCAAATATAAGTAATGTTGAAGGAGTTGAATGGATAGAAGCAAATGAGGTGCTTCGTCAAAAACCTTTGGAGGAATTAAAAAAGAATAATGAAATTGATCAGGTAAGAGGAGATAAATTTTCTGCGAGTGTAAATGACCCTATGTCTGCACGACAGTGGAATATGGAAGTATTAGAAATGGAGAAATTTTATAATTTATTTACTTTGAATAAATTTCGTCCTAAAAAAAGAGCTAAGTTGTTTATTTTAGATAGTGGTGTAAACGCAAGACATGAAGATTTAAATCTCAATTTTGTGAGTCACCCATCAATAGATAAATCAGAAAATGAAAGTGATGTCAATGGTCACGGAACTCACTGTGCTGGGGTTGCTGGAGCGATCACTAATAATGGAGTAGGTGTAGCTTCTATGTCACCTGGGGCACAATATTATTCAATAAGTAGTATTAGGGTAATGAATAATTTTGGATTTGGAAGCCAAGCTCAAATTATAGAAGGAATAATTGAAGCTGTAGATGCCGGTGCAGATGTGATATCAATGTCAATTGGTGGTCAATCCAATCAAGTGAAAGAAGAAGCTTATGAAGAAGCTGTTCAATATGCTCAATTACATAATGTCATAATAGTGGCTGCTGCTGGTAATAATTCTGGGGATGCTGCTAAGATAGTACCAGCAAGTTCTGACAAGATTATTGCAGTTTCTGCTTTGGATAAGACACTAAAAAAAGCACAATTCTCTAATTTTATAACAAATACAAATTACGGTATCGCAGCACCAGGCGTAAGTATATTGTCAACTTGGAAGAGTGGTAGATATGCCGCCTTTGATGGTACGAGTATGGCTACACCTCATGTTGCAGGACTATTAGCTACACTAAAATCATTAAAACCAAATCTTACAACTAAACAAGCGTTTGAAATATTGGAGCGTACTGGTAAGCCTACAAAAGAGACCAACCTAACAGGTAAAATGATAAATCCGGCCGCCGCAGTATTGTCTATACGATAATTTTAAAAAATATTAATTCCTTTTGTTCCAAAGATTTCTAAGAATAATAATAGATACTATTGTAATAATTAATGCGATAATAAAACTACTATATTGTCCATACAATAGATAACCAGTACCAAATAAACCTGCATACACTAATACACAACCAATAAATACCATTGCTATTTCTGTAGATATGTTGGTTTGTTTTATGGAAAGTCCATCTCGCTCAGTATTACTTAATGATGATATGACAGGTTTCCAACCTTTGTCATGTGGCTGGATTAATTTATAAAAACTTTTTAAAGTATTATTGTTTGTTGGTCTGGTAAGTAGGGTGGTAACAATCCAAACGATAGATGTAATAGCTACACCAATTATCAATTGTTGGTAAGACTCTAAATCTCCTCCACCAGCTTCGTTTTTGATAGCACCGATAAGCTCATATTTTTTTGCCACTACAAAATAGATAGCAATAATTAATGAACTGATCATAGCAGAAATTTCACTATATGCATTAATTCTCCACCAAAACCATCTTAGGATAAATAGTAAGCCAGTACCAGCACCTATTTGTAATAATATATTGAAGGCTTCCATGGCATTGGTCAAAAACAAAGCAAACCAAGCAGAAAGAATCATTAGTAGAATAGTAGATAACCTGCCTATTTTTACTTTTTCTTTTTCTGTAGCTTCCGTATTTATAAATCTTGAATAAAAATCATTTACAAGATATGATGCGCCCCAATTGAGATGAGTACTAATCGTAGACATTAAAGCCGCTATTAACGAAGCAATTACAAGACCTAATAATCCTGCTGGTAGTAATGTCAACATAGCAGGAAATGCTAAGTCATGAGCAATAATGTTGTCGTCTACATGTGGGAAATTCTCTTTTATATTGGCTAAATCAGGAAATACTATAAGTGATGCCAAAGCAATCAATATCCATGGCCATGGTCGCAATGCATAATGTGCGATATTGAAAAACAATGTAGCTTTAGTAGCATCGTTTTCATCTTTTGCGGATAACATTCTTTGAGCTATATATCCACCACCACCTGGCTCTGCTCCTGGGTACCATATACTCCACCATTGGACAGCAATCGGTACGAAAAATAGTGGAATAGCGACATCTAAATTTGTAAAGTCAGGAAAAAAATTGATTTTATCAACAACATTTGGATGCGATATTAAATTCGAAACACCATCTATTTGTGGTAAATTGATTATAAATATTGCTGCAGCGATCATTCCAATCATACTAAAGATAAATTGAAAAAAATCAGTCAATATTACACCTCTTAATCCACCTAAAGAAGAATAGACAACTGTTACTAGAGAAACAAGAAGTACTGTTTGTATTGGAGATATTCCCAGCATTACACCCCCTATTTTAATCCCTGCTAAAAGTACTGTAGCCATTATCATAACATTAAAAAAAACGCCTAAATAAATCGACCTAAATCCTCTTAAAAATGTAGCAGGTTTTCCGCTGTACCTCAATTCGTAAAATTCTAAATCTGTCGTAATACCTGACCTTCTCCATAACTTTGCATATATAAATACAGTTGTCATTCCTGTCAATAAAAAAGCCCACCATACCCAGTTTCCTGCGACACCATCCTTTCTTACGATATCCGTTACTAAATTGGGCGTATCTGCCGAAAATGTTGTCGCCACCATCGAAACACCTAATAACCACCATGGCATATTATTTCCAGATAAAAAATAGTCTTTACTACTCTTACCTGCTTTTTTAGATGCCCATATTCCAATCAATAATGTAATTGCAAAAAATACTAATATTATTATCCAATCAATTGTACTTAAATTCATAGTTGTGTTTTGACTTTTCTAATCCAAAATAAAAGTAATCATTTTATTGAGAAGTGAGTTCTTATATTCTTTATCTTTAATATTTGTGGTTGTAAATTAAGAAATTGAAAAGGAACAAAGCAGAAAGTTTTAGACTCTTAATATCAGTATAAATTGAATGAATAAACCTTTGAAATAATCTAGTACTCAAGGTAAACCTGAATAACGATATAATGTATCTTAACGCAAATTCCAAAGGATGAGTGAATACTACAAATAACTACTATTAAAGGACATTGGTAACAAATCTTGTCCAGAATTCAACTTGTATATTATATCTGAATCTCCCTTTAGAAGAATTTTAATTTTACTATTGTGTCTCAATTCAAATTCTGAAATTACTTGACGACAAGCGCCACATGGCGATACTGGTGTTTCTATAATTACTTTTGGATTATGACATACAATTGCCAGTATCTTAATAGGTGTTGTTGGTTCGTTTGCTCCGGCATTAAACAGTGCTACACGTTCGCCACAAATACAAAGAGGATAAGAAGCATTTTCTTGGTTACAGCCTCCATAGACATTTCCTGATTCTGTCATTGCTGCTCCTCCTACATAAAACTTAGAGTAAGGGGCATAAGCACTATCCAACATCGATATTGCTTTTGTCATTACTTTTTGTTCTTCAGCATTTAATTCAGTGATTTTATTGTACACTGTAAATTTTGAAATGACTTCAATTTCTTTCATAAATTTGTTTTGAATTAATTGCTATGGCTTCTTGTATTTATACTCGGATCGATAACAATTTTCTCTTCTTTTAATTCTGCTTTTTTTAAGTTGTTTAGATCTGGTTGTCCAGCATCTACCCAAGCAGAATACCATACACAACCTATGGCATATATTGCATCTTGCATCCGAGACTCCACCATTCCATTAAGTTTGTTGTGATAGGCTTCAGAAAATTCTGGACATTGTGTTTTTATCGTTCTTTCCAATCTGTCATCATAGCAGAGTTGTTGGTCTTCAGGAAATTGAGCTTTTAGTTCTAATTCTAATGCCAATACATCTTTCAGTAATCTATGACTTTGGTAAACCATATTCCAAAAATAACTTATTGGCCTTTCAATATGTTTTGCTTTTCCTACCAAAAAGCTGTATTGGTTATCAGCAAATAACTCTGGTAGTCGAGATTCCCAAAATGCATGGATTCCAACTTGATCTGTTAATTGTCCGTTGTAGTTTCGAGTTGTATGTAGTGGCACATGAGCATCACCAATATAATGACCAAATTCAGCTGATGTTCTTAGTATCTTCTCGTAATCTTGATTTTCAAAAGCACTGATGAGTTTGTAGTACATCGTATTCATATAATAGGGTAGAATTCCTTCTTTTGAAAATTCATCCTTGATATATAATGTTTGTCCATTTGTAATGTTAGGAAGCAAAATATCCACAGTATCACTTGACAATAGCCATATGTCTTCATAATATTGAGGTCGGATGTACGATCTAAAATAGGCCCTAAAAGTATCAGTATTTATATGGTATCTATTAGAAGGAGATTGGATAAGTATTGTATCCTTATTATACTCAAGATCTATATGCGTAGTATCTCCATTGTTGATATAATAGTATTCAGCATATTTGGTCAATGCATCTTCAAATAACTTAGGAACAGTTTGAAAAGGTTTTTCTCCCCATGCATCTATATCTATATAGTGCCTTACTGCTTCTCGTTTAGTTGCATACCTTCTTTTGTCAGGATCTACAGCATGTTCGGTGATGTATTCAATGTTTTGTTTGTAAAACTTTATCATTTCTGGTGGCAATGTAAAAACTGCCATTCGATTTATCTTTCGATGTCCAAAAAATCCCCATTCTGGTTTTATTATATTTGCTGACACAAATAGTACTAATGTTATAGTTACTATCCAAAAAATATTTTTGTTTTTTAACATTTATCTTTTGTTACAGTTTGTCTATACTCCAAAGAGTTTTTACTTACCATATTCCGTTTTTTCAAAATCATTGGTTTTGATTGTAAATGGTTTTAATTTTACTTTTTTTACTATAAAAGTGGTTTTCTTATTTTTTGCCTTCGTTTTACTTTCAGATTTTAGCTACATTCCAGTTGGCATTATTTCTCTTTGGC
>JAZGFO010000018.1:0-10523 GCA_036479655.1 Saprospiraceae bacterium | reverse complement strand
GTTACATAGGGTAGGAATTTTTTAAATTTATATCTCATATTTGGAGATATAAATTTACTCCCAAAAACAAGAGTCAGCATCATTGGAATCGTGCCTATTCCAAATGCAAACATGAATAACATCCCATTCAATATTCCTTCACTTGCCAATGCACCCATAAGTGCTAAATAGACTAAACCACATGGTAGGAGTCCATTTGCCATGCCAAGTACTAATGGGGGATATTTTTTTGATAGCCTATACATTTTTGATATCTTAACTCGTATCTTGCCGTATATTTTAGCTATATATGGATGAGCATTTATTTTTTTATCAATATCAATAGAAAACACAAAAGATACCACCATCAGAATACCTAAAAGAATTGATGCTAATTTTTGTAAATCAACTAAGTATATAAACGAACCTACAAGACTTATTCCAAGGCCCAAAATGGAGTAGGTGAGTGCTCGACCTAAGTTATATGATAAACCAGAAAAGAATCTTTGTAATTTGGTGTCACTATCTTTGTCACAAAAAGCAATGGCTAAAGGTCCACACATTCCTACACAATGTAAACTACCAAAAAGACCCAATGTGAAAGCAACTAACCACATCTATTTTATATATATAGTTCTTCTTCTTTGTAATATGGTTTACCGTTTTCTATCCAGTCAACCTTTACTAACCATTTACCATTAGACATGTTTTTTGATGATATCTCAATATGATTACTATCAATATTTTTTATAAAGTCTTCTGTTTTATTTGAAGGTCGATAAAAATGAATAGTGCCGTTTAATTTCTTAGAATTAGAAAAATTAAAAGAGATGCTTTTAGCAATGTTGTCATATTCAATATTAAGATTGTCATCATTAAGATTATTTACAGTCTTGTCATAATGACTTTGATATGCAAGGTCTTTTTCATAATAATTATCAACAACAAGACTATGGTCAATACCCATGCTTGCAACAAGAGCAGATATAACTGCTATTACAAATATTGTGTAGAAAATTGCAATACCGTGTCCCCAATGAAAATTTTTAAACATAATGTTATTTAATTGGTCCTAAAAATGTAGTATTCGCTTCGTCAATAAGCTCTCCATTACTTAACACCTTAATATGTAATTTTGTTTTCCTGCCCTTAAGGTTTGATTTAGGTATTTTGATAAATACGGCACCTTCCGTAATTCCATTTTTCTTTGTAATGGGATCTTTATGTCCTATCACTTCAAATTCAATTCCTTCTAGGTCATCTGATTCAAATGTGATAGGTATTTCTTGGTCCGTTTTATTAATTAGTTGATAGTTATATAAGTTGCTAATAAAGCCATCCTTATTATCTTGATAGAGCATGCCTGGTGTACGTAAGAATAATGTTTCTACACTACTTCTAGAAATAAATAAAAATGATTCTAAACCTATTAATGCAACTAAAACTAATGAGTATGCAGCTACTCTTGTATTCCAAAGGGAATTTCGTTTTTCTAAAATACCGTTATGACTATCTATTCTTACAAGTCCAGTTGGTTTTTTAATTTTCACCATGACTTCATCACAAGCATCCATACAAGCAGTACAATTAATACACTCCAATTGTACTCCGTGTCTAATATCTATACCTGTTGGACAGACTTGTACGCATAATCCACAATCAATACAATCGCCTTTTGGTGGAGGTGGAGGAGGTGGGGTATGACAAGGAGTAGTTCCAGTTTTACAACCTGCACAGCTTTTGTCACTTGAACAATCAACTTGTTGTGATTTTCTTTTTTTAGAAAGTTTTCCTCTTGGCTCTCCTCTTACAAAATCATAAGCTACTGTAAGGGAGTTGTCGTCAAGTAATACACCTTGTAACCTTCCGTAGGGACATATAGTAGTACATACTTGTTCTCTCATAACAGAAAACACACCATAAAATACAAAGGTAAAAACAACCATTGCTACAAAGCCTGACCAATGTTGATTGACAGGGTCAGTTACAATTTTCCAAACTTGGTCAACTCCAATTATATACGATAGGAATGTATGGGCGATAACAGCAGATATTAGAATAAATATTAGTTGCTTACCAATTTTTTTAATCGTTTTTTCAGTTGTCCATGGTGCTTTATTTAATCTTTTTTGAGCATTCGAGTCTCCTTCAATCCAATATTCAATACGTCTGAAAACCATTTCCATGAAAATAGTTTGAGGGCATATCCATCCGCAAAACAATCTTCCAAAAATCACAGTAAATAAGACTATAAAAATGAGTCCAATCAACATTGCAATAACGAATAAATGGAAATCTTGGGGAGCAAAGTAAACACCAAATATAATAAATGTTGATTCTGGTACATTAAATAGTACGAATGGCTCTCCATTCATTTTTATAAACGGAAGCCCAAATAGAACAACTAGTAGAATATAGGATAAATATTTACGATAATCATAAAATTGACCTTTCGGTTTTTTGGGATACACCCAAATCCTGTTACCGGATTTGTCCACAGTAGATATCTCATCTCTAAAATCGTCTTTTTTAATAAATTTATCTACAGGGTTTTCCATTATTTTTATTCTTCAATAACGTACTTGTCTCCTTGAGCTGGTTTTGCATTTGGAGGATTAGTACCTTCTAATGTTAATATATAACTTGATAATTTTTGGATACTTGTAGGTTGTAACTGTTTCTTCCATGAAACCATACCTTTCTCAGGAACACCATATTTAATAACTTTAAATATATTTTGTATGCCTCCCCCATGTATCCAATATTCATCGGTTAAGTTAGGTCCAATTCCTCCTTCACCATTTTGACCATGACAAGCAATACAATTACTTATATATAGACTTTTACCAGCTTCAAGAGCTCCTGTACTTTGTAATGCTGTTACATTATTTTCATCTACACTATTTAATTGAGATGCAAGATGTCTTCTTTTTTTCTCTTCTCCTTTTTTTACCGATTCTACATATTCAGTTGATTGTCTTGTTCCTATATCGGAAAATTGATATACATACATATACACTGCGGCATTTATAATAGTTAAGTAAAATAACCAAACCCACCATGGTGGAAGCTTGTTGTCCAATTCTCTAATACCATCATAATCATGCCCTAAATCAATGTCTGATTCTCTGTCCATAGGTATCAAACTCCATGCTTTACTATAGACCTTACTAAAGATAGACTCTTTTTCTACAGATGATGTATCATCAATATGAATTCCTTGCTTTTTCAACAATTCAATTTGGTGATGTTTTGCCATGGTATCCATAAGATTCCAGAGGGTAAAACCAACACCTATAAGAATCATTCCCCCCAATACAATTAGAATGTTATTCATAGCCCATTCAAAGTAGAAGTTTGATTGAGACGGTTTTGCTTGTGCAAATAATGGTAATCCCAATAGGATTATTGCCATTAATTTTATTTTCTTAAAACAATTGTTCATGATATTTTACTTTAAGATTTAGTGTTTTGATTGTCATCAGCCAAAGGCAATTCAGCCATGTGCTTTAGGTCACTCTCTTTTTTTACCACAACTAAGTAGATGGAAATAGAAAAAATTATAAAAAAAGTAAGCAATGAAAATACAGCCATCCAATTGATGTTACCTGCAGTTTCTAGGATATACTTATACATAGTGGTTAATTTTTGTCTGTTTAATATATTATTTACTTACTTCTTAGGTTTTATATCGGTACCTAATCGTTGTAAATACGCAATCAATGCAACAATTTCTTTGTTTTCTAACCCTTCTTGATCAGCACCTTGCTCCCTTAGCTCATTTGCTATTTTTAGAGCTTGTGTCGTTAAGTCATCAAGTGCCTTTTCTTCATATTTTTTAGGATAAGGTGTATTAAGCATTTTTAAGACTTTGATCTTTGCAACAGTATAGTCTGTGTTGAGGTCTTGCGTTAGTAACCAAGGGTAAGGAGGCATTATAGATCCAGGTGACATCGTTTCTGGGTCTAACATATGATTATAATGCCAGCTATGTGAATACTTTTTACCTATTCTGTGTAAATCTGGCCCTGTACGTTTACTTCCCCATAAAAATGGTCTATCGTATATAAATTCTCCTGATTTACTATATTCTCCATATCTTTCTGTTTCTGATCTAAATGGTCGTATCATTTGCGAATGACAATTAACACATCCTTCTCTAATATAGAGGTCTCTTCCTTCTAATTCTAACGGTGTGTAAGGGTGTACACTTGCTATCTTAGGTACATTATCATCAATAATTAGCATAGGGAATATTTCGACCATTCCACCTATTAAAACCATAATTGCACTACCTATCAATAATTGTATTGGTCTTCTTTCTATCCAGCTATGCCAATGGTCACTTTTCTTTGGAATATATTTTACTCTTGCTGGTGCTGATGCTTCGACATTAGCTATTAATGTACCTGCTTTAGCAGTTTTCCACAAGTTGTATGCCATCAAACAGACCCCTACCAAGTATATAGTTCCCCCTAAAGCTCTAACCATATACATAGGTATTATTTGAGTAACGGTTTCTAAAAAGTTACCATAAGCTAAAAATCCATCAGCCGTAAATTTTTTCCACATCATACTTTGTGTCCATCCAGCCCAATATAAAGGAATTGCATAAAACATAGTACCTAAAGTACCTAACCAAAAGTGTGTATTTGCTAATTTTGTTGAGAATAATTTTGTGCCATATAACCTTGGCCATAACCAATATAATACACCAAATGTCAACATCCCGTTCCATCCTAAAGTACCTATATGTACGTGACCTACTGTCCAATCCGTATAATGACTAATCGCATTTATTGATTTAAAACTCAACAAAGGTCCTTCTAATGTTGCCATCCCATAAGAAGTAACTGCAACTACCATGAATTTCAAAATTGGGTCTCTTCTTACTCTATCCCAAGCACCTCTCAGAGTCAAAAGTCCATTAAGCATTCCTCCCCATGAAGGAGCGATAAGCATAATACTAAATGCAGTTCCCAATGTCTGTGCCCAATCAGGTAAAGACGTGTATAGCAAATGGTGAGGTCCAGCCCAAATATATATAAATATTAACGCCCAAAAATGAATGATCGACAATCTATAAGAATATACTGGTCTATTTGCTGCCTTTGGTAAGAAATAATACATAAGCCCTAAGTAGGGAGTAGTTAAGAAAAATGCAACAGCATTATGGCCGTACCACCATTGTATTAAGGCATCTTGAACACCTGCAAAAACAGGAATACTTTTCATCATACTTACAGGAATCTCCAAATTGTTGAATATGTGCAGCACAGTTACTGTCACCCATGTAGCTATATAAAACCAAATAGCTACGTATAAGTGATTCTCTCTTCTTTTAAGCATTGTACCAAACATATTAAGTCCAAAGACTATCCATATTACAGCAATAGCGATATCAATTGGCCATTCAAGTTCAGCATATTCGTGCGAACTAGTAAATCCAAGAGGAAGTGTTATAGCTGCTGCTAATATTATAGCCTGCCATCCCCAAAAGTGAATTTTTGATAATTTGTCACTCCACATTCTTGCTTTCAGTAGTCGTTGTAATGAGTAATAAACGCCCATAAATATTCCATTACCAACAAAGGCAAAAATTACTGCATTTGTATGAAGCGGTCTTATTCTACCAAAAGTGAAATATTGAGTAACATTACACACAGGCCAAATCAATTGCAATGCTGCTATCAGTCCAACTAACATACCGACAATTCCCCATATGGTGGTGGCTATTCCAAAATCTCTAACGATTTTATTGTCATAACTAAAATTTTCTATTTTCGACATTGTCTTCTGGTTTAGAATTTTTAAAGTTGATTATTTATGGTTTAATTTTCTTTTGTTGGTAACATATCATCATCGATGAGAATTCTCATTGATGGGGTGATGTTGTCGTCATATTGTCCATCTTTGACAGCCCAAAAAAAAGCAATAAGAAAACCTCCCGCTATTAGTAAGCTTAAAATGATAAGTAATAGGATGATTTGCATAATATTTACAATTTTGTCACAAGGTATAACTTGTGATATTTTGGTTGTATGATTTTAGTCATATCAATATATGACTTTAGTCAAGTCATTAATGTGTTTTCAATCAAATGAGCACGAATGTATAATTAGTTTTTGCATAAAAAAAGTAATTATACTATTTTAAACAACTAGTATGTTTTTTTTAAATTTTAGTTGTTTGTCAATATTCGGTACGATACTAAACTTGATAATACTCCATATATGATCACTGTTATTGAGCTCAAAGGCATCAAAATTGCAGCAATTACTGGACTCAATTGACCAGAAATTGCAAAGTATAATCCAATGCAATTATAGACTAAAGCTAATGAAAATGCTCCAAATATTATTTTTTTTGCAAATCTTATATAAGTTATTAAACTTAGTAATGTCGCATACTTGTTTGCATCTAAAATTCCATCACAAGCTGGCGTAAAATGATTGGATTCATCTGATATGACAATTCCTACATTGCTTTGTTTTAGAGCACCAGCATCATTGAGTCCATCACCAATCATCATTACTTTTTCTCCCTTAGCTTGCAATGATTTGATCTTTTCTAATTTGTCCTGAGGTGATTGATTAAAATGTATATTAGTTTCTTTACCAAATAGATGAATCATCCTATTTTTTTCATTATCTGAATCACCAGAAAGTACAGAAATTTTGAAGTCTTTTTTCAATCCCTCTATGATGTTTTCAATATTATCTCTTAAGCTATGTTTGAATGTGAATTTTCCAATAAATGTCCCATTAATTTCTATAAAAACACCACTTTCTTTGATTGTATTGTCGAGGATATATGTTGAGGATCCAATTTTTAATTTTTGATCATTTAATTGGGCAGTAAACCCTTGACCTATATATTCTTCATATCTATCAATATCAATTGTTGGGATATCTTTAAAATGTGTGACAATAGCCTTACTCAAGGGGTGCGAAGAATGAGTGCAAGCAGACTTGATAACTGTTTTTTGAGCCGTTGAAAGGTCTAGTCCCTTATAGAATATGTTAATTTTATTATTGTCTGTTATTGTTCCAGTTTTATCAAAAATAATGTGATTTATATCTTGAATGTCCTCAATGGTACTGACGTTTCTTAAATAGAAACCTTGCTCCGATAGTAGTCTAAGAATATTGCCATATGTAAATGGAATTGCCAACGCTAATGCACAAGGACAAGCTACTATCAATACAGAAGTAAATGTATTAAAGGCTTGACTGGGAGCTTTTGTCAGCCAGAATATCATTGTTAAAATAGCAATAATAATAACGATGAAAGTAAAGTATTTACTTATTCCTGCTATCATCTTGCTTGATTGTGATAGTGCTCTTTGTTTGAAAGTGTCATCATTCCATAATTGGGTAAGGTAAGAATGATCAACTTTTTTGGTTGTCTTTAATTCAATATGCTCGCCTTGATGCTTTGCTCCAGCAAATATTTGAGCTCCTTTAGATTTAGAGATTATGTCAGCTTCTCCTGTTACAAAACTGTAGTCCAATTGAGCTATTCCTTTTTGTAATATGGAATCAACCGGTATGATTTCTTGATTACGAACTCTGATAAGGTCTCCAGGCTTTAAATTGTCAATAGATTTTGTAATCCACTCTGAACCATTTTTAATAGTTGCAGAAATAGGAAAATACGATTTGTAGCTTCTATCAAAATCCAATGCTTTGTACGTAAATGATTGAAACCATTTACCTATTAAAAGAAAAAAAATAAATCCAGCAAAACTATCTAAGTATCCTTCACCTGTTTTGCTAAATATTTCATAGAGACTACGAAAATATAAAGTCAACATTCCCATTGCAATTGGTAAATCTATATTAATATTTTTAATCAAGATCCCTTTCCACGCAGATTTTAAATAATCAACTCCACTGTACATTAAGACAGGAGTTGCTAAGACAATATTGATATATCCAATGGATAACAAAAAACTGGCATTTTTATATCCAAAATATTCTGTAAAACTGAGCAGCATAATATTGCCAAAAGCAAAACCTGCTAAGCCTAATTGATAGATTATCCGTTTGTCATAAGAGTGGCTGTTTATTGGGGTGTCTAACCTGTCGTAGTTTATTTTTGGTGTATATCCAATTCTTGCTAATAATTCTACAACCAACCGAAGATTTGTTTTGGTGCTTAAATAGGTAATTGTAATTTCTTTTTTCACAAAGTTGACTCGGGATTTGAGAATCCCTTTATCTATTTTTGAAATATTTTCTAATAAATAGAGGCACGAACTACAATGTATTTGAGGTAATTGAAAACTCACTTTCTCTATTTCTCCTTCTTTAAATGATATTAATTTAGCAACTAATTGTTTGTCATCAAGATAGTCAAATGCATTGTTTTTTCTTTTGTTTTGAGATATACCTGGGTTGTCTTCATACTGATAATATGCTTCTAAGCCATTGTCATTTAGTAATTGATATACCATTTTACATCCTTTGCAGCAAAATACTTTATTATTCTGTACATTATCATTATCATGACATTGATCGCCACAATGGCTACAAACAATTTGCGTGAAATTATTGCTCAAATTATTGTTTTTAAGCTTTAGTTGCGACAAAGTATATCAAGCCTATCAGCGCCAAGAGAAGTAACAAAGTGACTAAATAGGTGACAAAGGCATAGTTTTTATGTGTTGGTGACATGATATTCAATTTTAGATTAGAATAATAACTGACCAATTAGATTGAATTGCAAAGGTAGATAAAATATGAGAGTATATTCATATTCACATATTATTTCAAATAAAAAAACTGCAAATTACTATAACGCAATTTGCAGTTTTGAATAATTTGGTTAGTCTTTACTATCTATTTTTTTTAATCAAACTTTCAAGTGATTTATTCATCATTGTAAGACTATCTGCTTGTACTGATATTGTCTCTTTTAAACTATTGATCTCTTCGTGAAACGCATTTCGCATATTTGCAGGATTAGGCATGAATGGAGAAATTTTTAATTTTACGGACCATATTTCAGTTATATCATTAGCATCTATACTATATGAATTATAAAATGAATTGTCTGACATCATTTTTATTGAACCATCATTTTTTATATTGTTTTCTACTCGTTTGACAACTATGTCTCCTTGTGCTATGACTACATATACATAATTATCTCTAAGACTATTGTAGTTGTAATCAGATGGAACCAAAGAACAAATTATTTTATCTCCAGAAAAAAGAGTTGGCTCCATGCTGTCTCCAGCAATATCAAAACAACGATGCTCACCATATGTAGGTTGATACCCAGGTACTGAAAATGCAAGTAAGTCATTATTGGATACTTCTTCATTAAATTGATCAAGATAACCAGCATGTGCAGCTATTGGTACATATATTATTTTATCTTCTCTTTGTTCTAGTATTTCGATATCTTCTTTAAACATTGGGCCATAACCTGCCAATAAATATTCAGAATTAACATTGTATGTCTCAACCAATGCCATGACATTTTTGACAGTTGCATCTCGCTTACCTTTTAATACTTGATTTAATCTTTGAGGAGCAGTATCAATACTGAGTGCAAACTGTCGAGAAGAGACAACTTTCTTATCTTCTCGTAATTTGTTGTGGCACTCAATGAATCTTTCAGTTACTAAATTTGCCATAGTTTGAGGTTGTGTAGGTTTGTTATTTCTATATGATGCCCAAATGTACTGAAATTATACATATAAAAATAAATAATATGTAGTTATTATTAAAATAATTTATAATATGTATACAAAATATTGATATGGTACTTAATATGTATGAAGTAATTTTATAATGTGTATATTTAAATATGTAAATAATATAAAATATGACAAATTATAGTTTTTTTGTTGCCTTGGTATTGTATTTTGCTAATGCTACATAGATAGGATACTTAATGCTTTTAAAAATACTACCTGCTAAAGAAAAAGTCTTTTAAATATTTATGGCTTCCATTCTGGATTTGTAACTCCTTTTATACCTAATTCTATGACGCTTAGGTCGTCAATTTTTCCTTCATGTATATTAAATAGGAGAATGGTTCTTATTTTATGAAAACCGTGATGGCCATATGCCCCAGGATTCATGTGTATTAAATCTAATGTTTTGTCCCGCATTACTTTTAATATATGAGAATGACCGCAGATGTAGAGATCAGGTTTGTGCTCTTTTAGTAGTGGGATTACTCTTTTTTTGTAACGTTTAGGATATCCTCCAATATGAGTCATGAATACTTTTATGCCTTCAATTTCAAAAATGTTATTTAGTGGATATATTTCTCTAACATCTGCAGTGTCAATGTTACCATACACAGCTCTAAATTTTGGAGTTAAGTTAATTATTGGTGCTAATGATGCCAAAGTGCCAATGTCTCCTGCATGCCAGATTTCATCTTTGTCTTTAAGGTGTTCAAGAACATCTTCTCCAACATAGCTATGATTATCTGATATTAAAGCTATTTTTTTCATTTTCAATTCATTTGTTGTATCAAAAGTAATATTTTATTTCAATCAAAAACTGAATTGTTCATGTAGA
>JAZGFO010000017.1:0-25339 GCA_036479655.1 Saprospiraceae bacterium | reverse complement strand
AAGATTATGGAGAGATGTGGTGCAAAAAATGAATAAAGATTATCCAGAAATTTCAGTGAGCTATCTCTTTATTGATAATGCTGCAATGCAGATGATCCTAAATCCATCACAATTTGATGTGATTGTAACTTCTAATATGTTTGGTGATATAATATCTGACGAAGCAAGTATACTTGGTGGATCAATCGGGTTACTACCCTCTTCTTCTGCTGGTGCCGAATCAAGGTTATATGAACCCATCCATGGCTCATATCCTCAAGCTGCAGGTCAAAACATAGCTAACCCGATAGCGATGATACTATCTGTAGAAATGATGCTTAGAGATTTTAACTTGGACAAGGAAGCCGATGCTGTAATGCGTGCCGTAACTTACTGCATCGACAATAGTAAATTGACGGTAGATTTAGAAAAACGTAATCCACTAAGTTGTTCTGATTTAGGAGATATTATCGAGCAACAAATATTAGCAGGATGATAATTTACTAATCTTCATTTTTCGCCAAAAACATCTCAGCCATCATACACCTTACGCTACCTCCACCATAATACTCGATAGTCGGTATATCAATAACTACTATTTCATTTCTTCCTGATAATACATTAATTTGCTTTTTAGAAAGTGAATCATGGGCTGATTTTGACATTATAAGAAATGTTTCTTTATCTTTATTTTCGACTTGCAACATATTCCCTGCAAAGGACTTGACCTGCTTATACGAAATGTCAATTATCGTTTTATTCGTATCAATTAATGAATTTGTTAATGCGGCAAGTTCTTCTTCGTTTTTAATACATTCAGTACAAACCACAGCAAAATCGAGACCTATTGCCATCATTACATTAGTATGATAAATGGGTTTATCAATTTGATCTACTGCATGAAAAACAACTTTTTTCCATCCTCTCAAAACACAAAACTTATCTAACAACCTAATATCCGTTCGATGACTTAAACAAGCATAAACGATTTTATTTTCTCGATCAAGAAGCATAGATCCTGTCCCTTCAAGATACATTTCTTCTTCTTCATAATGTTCAAATGTATATCTTCTTGTAACTTTATAGGATTCTTCTATTTTTTCAATGATTTCAACACGCCTTTCCGACCTTCTATTGGGTGCAAACATTGGATATGTGATAACCGCTCCATCACCATGAAAAGAAATCCAATTATTTGGAAAGATGGCATCAGGTTTTACAGGAGTTTTTGAATCATTTATTACTATTATTTCTATACCTTTAGATCTTAAAAGATTAACCATATCATCAAATTCCATAATTGCCATTCCAGCAATTTTAGAAATAGAATCATTTTTACTATTAGATTGAAAAGTATTATTCTCTGCTGTTTGGCTATTGTAACCAAAATTAGCAGGTCTTATCATTAATATAGTATTTGTTATTTGTTTGTTATCCATTATCTTCAATTTCTAGTATTAGCATTTTGGCTCTTTGATATATCTCCTCCATATGCGAAAGAGGTTGACCAGCAAAAAGTGCCATTTCGCATGCTTTTAGTATTTCTAAATATGTATTTATTTGTAGTTCATTTACGTTTCCTCTTTTTAGACTTTCAACTATCAATTCCTTTTTAAAATCAGAATTAGCCAATCCAAATTTATCTCCAAGGTAACCATTCATTGCTGTTGATATTTCTTCATAAAATTTTCGACCATTGCCATCAGATTGATGACTTTTAGCTAATTCGAGTTTACTAGTTGCCATATTTTTGGCTTTCAATCGTCTTTTTTCTTCGGGATCAAGTTGGTCTTGCTTTACTAAGAGTGATTTTTTGTAACCCATTAACAATAGTGCTAAAAAACTCAGACCAAATACAGCATATAATAATCCATCTAAATATTTAAGCCAAAAATTAGATAGCATAGACACAGAGTCCCTATCAGCTTTTTGACTTTGACTAACTGATACATTTCTATCATCAACTGTTACTTTTCTTGTACCTTGTGATACACTTACTCTAAATGCATTAGGTGACAATGTTATATAATCGTTAGAATCAGAATCATAATAGGTAAACTCTGGCTTAATGATATATCTACCTGGTTTTTTAGGTGCAAATAAATATTCTATTTTTTTGTAGTTGCTAATAATACCATCTTTAGAAGTATCTTCATCTCTAATAATATTCGGGTCATAATACTCAAATTCATCAAGGTGGGGTTGTTTTGCAGCAGAAAATGTCTTGCCATCTCCAGTACCTCTAACTTCCATAACAACTACAAAAGCGTCATCAGTTGTTAGTCTTTTCTTATTGATTGTTGATGCCATTCTATATTTTCCGACAGCTCCAGAAAAGCTAATTGGTGCATTGGGAGGCGTCTCAGAAACAATGATAGATAATGGATTTGTGGACACTTGAATTTTTCTTGTTCGACCATTATTCCATATCGTTTGTCTTTGTCCTGGTAATGGTATTGCTAGAGTAACAAGTACAGGATCAAAATCGAATTTCCCAGTACGTTGTGGAAAAAGTGCTACTTTCTTGATCGTTTTGGTGTAATATTGTTCACCTTTTACTATTACTCTAACTACATTAGCACGATAGTTTCTTAATTCTTGAGAGAAAAAACCTTCATATTCTGATTCATTGACTAAATCATAGCCATTTATATCTTCTTGAGTGTACAATATATATTCTAGTGTAATCTGCTGACCTAATAATGCCATAGTATCTGAAGCGACCATTTCTACATATACTTTTTTATCTTTCTTTGCTCCTTTCTTTACTGCCTTTCCTTTTACAACTGTTAATGTTATAGGTTTTGTTCGGAGTGTTTTACCCTTTACTTTTATTGCTGCCGAGCCAACTTTGTACTTTCCCGCCTTATTTGCCAAAAGAGAATACGTTACAGCTTGAGTATAAGTAGAGCTACCGTTTACAAAACTCGACTTTTGGAAATTTTTTGGTCCTCCTACAACTTGTAATTTACCAAAATCTGGTTTGGCAAATCCACTACCCCTAACTCCCACTAATGTGAATGTAATATCAACTGTAGTGTTTTCTAATATTTTATTTGTGCTAAATGAAGCAGAAAATTCTTGCCCAAATAGATTCAAAAAAAACAAACTCAATATGATTGTAAAGATTCCATTTTTCATACTGCGAAATAACAAATAAAAATAGTTATCATAAAGTATTTACACACCTTTTACATTCTTTTACGAATGAAAAGCGATTAACAATCCAAATTGTCATAATTTAGGACATAATTTATATTACATTAAAACAGATTAACACATGAAAAATTATTTTGTTATACTTCTATTGACTATCGTATTTTTACATTCCTGTAAAACTCAAATTAATAATGATAAAAAAGCGCTCTCCGTTTCTGTAGAAAATACAGAATCAATATTAGAGGACTTTGATCCATATTTTACTCCATCTAAAAACGCAACCACTCCTTATGGTCCAAAAAATATTACAAGAGATATCTTGCAAGATAAGAATGGGAATATATGGTTAGCTACCTGGGAAGGCATCATCTTATTCGATGGAAAATCGTTTACCAACATCACAAACAAAGAAGGTCTAAGGAAAAATCGAATATTTACTATTATGGAAGACAAATCAGGAAATATATGGTTTGGAACTCGAGGCGCAGGCATCTATATCTATGACGGAAAAACCTATAAAAACATTACAACAAAAGATGGGCTAGTCAGTGATGAAATTGCATGTTTCTTAGAGGTTGAAAATGGTAATATATGGATAGGGACAGAAGATGGAATTAGTTATTATGACAATAAAACATACACAAATTACACGACAAAAAATGGTCTAAGTAGTAATGACATTAATTCAATCATTAAAGATAAAGATGGAAATTTATGGATTGGCACAAGAGGAGCTCTCAATATCTATGATGGTCAAAACTTCAAATCTATTAAACGAGAAGAAAATGCTACTTATGATAATGTCAGATGTGTAATAATAGATAAAAAGAATAACATTTGGTTTGGAGGTAATGATGGTCTATGGAAATACGATGGGAATAAATATGAAAATATCCAAACATATTTTACAGGACATATCAATGAAGATAGTAAATCTAACATATGGTATTGTGCTAGTTTAGACCGCAATTACAATCCTAATTCTATGGCGTTATATAAATTATCAGAAGTAGCATTACCAAGCCAAGAAGTAAATATTACCAAAGTAAATACAATAGAAGGACTTATCTTTGGTATTGAGGAAGATAGTGACGAGAATACATGGATAGGTCTGTTGGACGGAGTTAGTCGATATGATGGAAAAGAATTTGACAATTTCAAAGATAAATAAATCTACTATGATAAGTCCTATCCTAAATGAAATCTAAAAGAAGATAATTAAGTAAAGCCATTGAAGCAGTTTGTTTAATTTATTTACTAACTTTAGCATTAAAAATATAATTTGAATTATGATAAATGAATTACTTTTTAAGGTTTTTGGGACTGTTGTTGACAAGGTTCAAGAAATGAATAAAAAAGATGAACACATCCAAACTGCTGACAAATCAATATTCAATGATCTGAAGCAAAAAATAGAGACTACAAAATCAGAAGTTAGTACAGCTCCTTTTGGTAATGAAGATTTATATGAAACATTAAAAAAGCATATCAATACGACACAAGTCACTAACCGAGAAAATCCTGAAGTAGAAACGGCTGATGTAAGTGTTTTTGATAATTTGATGAAAGAGATTGAAGAATTGAAGTCAAAAGTAGCTACTCAAGAAAGTAAAAATACAGATACCAAACATACTAAAGCTCAAAGTGGAAATGTCTTAGAAAGATTAGAGCATATAGACAAATATACAGGAGCTCAACAAGCCATGACTAACTCAATGGGTGGCAGTTTGAGTATAAGACTAAAACCTGAAATATCTTCTCCAGCAAATCATGTAAGATTGCCTGATGACACATTAATCAATGTCCTTGAATATAGTGATCACACTATAAATCTTGATGGAAAAACATCAAGATGGGCTCATATAGAATTTAATGGACAAAGAGGCTGGATACCAGAATCATATTTGAACTTCAACTAAATGAAAATCGGTTATGATGCAAAAAGATTACTTAATAATAAAACTGGATTAGGTAATTATAGTAGGACATTGTTAAATAATCTTGCTCATTATTATCCTAATAATAGTTATTTTTTATTTTCACCAGCTGTAAAACTTAAAGAATATATAAATCAATTCTCTAAGATTGGTGAGGTGATTACGCCTACTAAATCTAACCGTTTTCTGTATCGAAGCTTCGGCATTAAAAAAGATATCCTAAGTAAAAACATCGACATCTATCATGGTTTAAGTCATGAGTTGCCACGTAATATTTCAAAAATAAAATGTAAAAAGGTTGTTACTATTCATGATTTAATTTTTAAAGTCCACCCTAAATATTTTCCTTATATAGATAGGACTTTCTATCATCTCAAATGCAAACACAGCATCAACCATGCAGACAAGATTATTGCTATAAGTAATAATACTAAAACTGATATAATTAAGTATTATAACGTAGATCCGAAAAAGATTAAAGTAATTTATCAACCCTGTGATTCAATTTATTATAAAGACAATAATAAAAAAGAAATTCTAAAGACTATTGAGAGATTAGATTTACCATCTCAATACCTCTTATATGTGGGAAGTATTGAACCCCGAAAAAACATAAAATCAATTCTTAGAGCTTATTCTAAATTAAGTAAAGAACCCCAAATACCATTAGTACTGGTCGGAAGAGGAAAAAAATATCTAACTCAAATAACTAACCTTATAAAAGAATTAAAACTTCAAGATAAAGTGATATTAAGAGATGACATATCGACTAATGATCTACCTGCAATATATTCTAATGCCGAAATTCTAATATATCCGAGTTTTTATGAAGGATTTGGATTACCTATAGTAGAAGCAATGCTTTGTCGCACTCCCGTAATTACTGCCAATACATCATCATTAAAAGAAGCAGGTGGACCAGCGTCAATTTATGTAGATCCATATGACACAACAGCTATAAAACAAGCAATAACTTCTATTCTCGAAGATAAATTATTAGCAAGTAAAATGATAGAAGATAGTTATGAATACGCAACAGCAAAATTTAGTATAGAACGATCAACAAGACAAACAATTGAAGTGTATAAATCTCTAATATAAAATCACTCTCCATTTTTTTTCTTTATGATTCGCTTTACTTCATTCATCAATAATGGAAAAGCAGGATGTGTCATTCCATGTCCATAACCAGACATTTCTAATAATCGTGTATCTTTATGACCAACAACCTTCATCATTCGCATCATATACGCGTTTTCTTCGTATCTACCCAATAACTCCAATTCTCTATCTCCAGTAATCAATAATAATGGTGGCGCATCTTTTCTTATATGATACAAAGGGGCAAACTCATCAATAATTGGCTGTTTTCCTCCAATACCAATTTCTTCTCTTACTGTAAAATGTGTAATTGTGTGTCCACTAAAGGGGATTAATCCAGCAATTCTATTAGCATCTATGTTATTTGAGCAAGATAATTTTTATCCATACCTACCATACTTGCAAGATAGCCACCTGCAGAATGTCCAGAAAGAAAAATCAGTGAAGGATCACCACCAAAATCTGCAATATTATTAAATACCCATGCTACAGACGCGGCAGCATCATCAATATATTTAGGTACTCCAATTTTGGGAAATAACCTATAATTAACTCCAACTACAGCAACTCCTTTATTTTTTAATTCCAAAGGAATTTCTTTGCTTCTTGAACTTAACCCTCCTCCATGAAACCAAACTACTGTTGCGTACCCTATTAACTCCTTTGGATAATATATATCTAATACACAACGCTCATTTATATATTTATCGAGTTGATTAATAGAGTCACTATAATATTGAATGTCCTTCTTGGTTTCATACTGTAGCTCTTGTCCTTTAGAGATAAAAGACATTGCAATTATTGTTATAATTAAAATATAATTTTTCATTTTATTTACTAATTATCATACTTCCAATACTGTGCTAAAAACTATGCCCTAAATGATAAAAAAATAAATATCCATTCAATTCAGATTTAATTAAGATAAAAAAAATGTCATTGAAATAAAATTTCAATGACATAATAAAAATTAATTCTTAATATTATTATTCTGGTGCTCCTGCATCTACCCAAGCCTCTAACTTAGATATATTACAATCTGATAATTTATCACCACCTTTAGGCATATTAGAAAAACCCTCTAAATGGTTAATAGCTCCTTTAATTCTGCCAAAATCTATAAAAGTTTTTGCATTTTCATAATTATCCATTTTACCAACTGCAGGTAAGGCATCACTATCATGACAACCTGAAGATGCACAGTTCCCATTTAAAAAAGATTTACCAAAATTTGTATATGTTAGGTCTTCTGTTTTACACTCATCATCACCACCATTACATGAAGTAGTCAATACAAGACCTAAAAACAAAATTGCTATAAAGCTAAATGACTTAAAATTTAAAAAATCCATAGATATAGTTTTAGTTAAAAATTGATTATGAGCCAATATAATAATTAAAAGATATAAAATCAATTTTATCTCGTTAATATTAATAAAATCGTCCTTCGTAAAACACTAGCTTAAACATATTTCCCACTAATATATCAGTTTTCCAATGGGTTACTAATTTCTCCTATAAATACAGGAACATTGCTATCTATATGCTTCAGAATAAATATAAATGGACGATTTAATAAAATGGTTGGAGGTATGGATGTCACACCAACTCCTACTGTGGTTGCAGCAGCTCCTTCAACTCCTTGCTCATCAATTTTTATAAAAACATCATGCAAAACTTTTGTTAGAAATAAATTTCCACTTGATTTTCCGAAATTTGAAAAATCTGCATTGCCTGATTTAAAAGCATCATTCATTCCTAAATTCATTAATGTGGTTTTAAGCATATATTTAGTTTTTAGCTCCATCTTGGGAAGACCAAATAATAACCTTTCGTTTTTCATTTCACTATTAAGATTTAAATAAAACTTAAGAAAAGAATCTGAATTAAATTTATTAATAAAATTTTTGGTGGTTTCCTCTTTTGATGGTAGTATAAATGTCATACTAAATATACTATCTCTGAAAGGCATCTCAACTGCACAATATTCATCGTTAATTGCAAATTTATATTCTGTATCGTTAGACATCATATTCACTTGGATTTTTTCATCGGTTCGTAATGTAAAATCTCTCAATTCAGTGGCTTGCACTGGAAAACCATTGTCCCAATCTCCTTTAAAATATAAAGCATTGATTAAAAACATTACATCATCACTATTAATATTTTCTAACACTTCTGGTATTCTTTCTTCTGTAACATCACTTACCCAATCATTTATTGTTGTTAATGCCTCTTGAGAAGAAAAATTTAGATGTTGGACTTCTGCTTCATAGTATTTATCACAATTTTCAATAAAGTCATTATCCAACTCTAATTTATCAGGATCACAAAATACTTTACTTTCAGTTTGGAGATTTTCTGATTGTAATAATACTCCATCTATAAATTCCCTATACAAAGCATTATGACTTGGATATATACTATCAAGAAACAAGACTTCTTTCATTTCGATTAATGTATTATTATTGGCTCCATTAATCGTAATATATAATGCCGTAGCTATACTAAGTGGAGATATAATGACATTTTTATCTTCAGAGTTGCTCATTTCTATAAATTGATTAAAACCAAACTTTATTAATGATTCTTCAAATTGTTCTGCACTTGCATCAAGGAATTCATTATTTTGTTTTTCTTCAGTCTTGCAAGCACTCAACGATAAAATATAGATTGCAATTAAAAAAACACCAACATGATTTTTCATAATTTAAATTTTAAAGGTTTAATAAATTTATAACGGCTCATTGTATATAATTCAATTCACTATTATCAAATTATTAGTAAATGCAAACTGCAAGGCGGGTAATAGCCCAGCTGACTATCTTGCATATTGTTTATGGTGTCGTATTTTATTCATTAAATTCTTTAGGATACTCAACCATTCCATTTACTCCATTCAGTCCGTTTTCAACTAATTCCATTACCATACAATTCTCTTTGGGAACTTCAAATGGTATTTCAATTCCGTATTTATTGGCTTGTACATAACCGAATCTTGGATAATATTTTTCGTGTCCAAGAAGAATGATTGATGTAAAACCTAATTCTTTTGACCTAGTATGTGATTCGAGTATCAATTTTCCGCCACTTCCTTTTCCCTGATATTCGGGTAAGACGGAAACAGGTGCTAAAGCTAATGAACCAAATTCTTTCGTGTCGTTTTTTATTTTCAGTTTTGTGAGTAAAATGTGTCCTACAATTTTCTCGTCAATTTCCGCTACTAATGATAATTCTGGAATGAAAGCGTCAGATTTTCTTAGTCTTTCAACTAAAAACTGTTCAGTATTGTTAGCGAATTCTTCGTATTTAAACGCTTTTTCAATTACGCTAAAGACCTCTTCATAGTCGTTTTTATTTTCTTGTCTTAATATCATTTTTCAGCGTCATTTTATATGCACCACAACTTATCAATATCCGTCAATTTAATAAAGTTATATCACCACTTTTTAGAATCTTTTCTTGTCCTTCAATAATAATCTCTGCTAAATATACATAAACACCAGGCACAAGCTTGGTACCATTGTATGTACCATCCCATCCTAAAGTAGCATTATTAACAGGAATATTTTCAATATTAAACATCAGAGATCCCCATCTATCGAAGATTTCTAATTTTGAAATAACTGCTCCTTCTTCATTCGAATAAATTGTGAAATTAGAATTGTTGTTATTTCCATTGACATTGATTATATTGGGAACAGTAACTATTATAGCAGCTTCTGTCAACAATTGAATAGTTGCTTCTGAATAACAACCATTGACATCAGTTACACCTATTGTATATACTTGATCTTGATTGCCTGCTGTCAATGAAGTTACAAGACAAGTATCACAAGACAGCCCTATGCTAGGCGTCCATTGAATTGTTTCTATTTCATCTTCAGCTATATTTACTGCTGCGATCAATTGACCAGAATTACCAGTAGTCAAAGATATTTCAGCTTCTAAATCTATTTCAAACAGAGGTATCGTTTCAATAACAATCGTAGTATCAAAATCACATCCTTTATCATCAACAATTGATACTAAATAGGAACCTTCGTCAAGATTTGACACTTCATTTCCTATTATTTCAACTCCATCAATAAAGTAAGAATATGGACTATTTCCTCCATCTATAGATAGTATTGATAATATACCGTCCGCATTATCACCACAACTTTCGTCCATGATATCAATCGAAACACTACTAATTGTAGAAGCAAAAACAACTTCTATCGTATCCAAAACTTCACATTGACTTGTAATATCTATTACTGAGATATAATAAGTCCCCACCATGTCTATCAATACATTGGCCATATTTTCTCCAGATACTATATTCCCATCTGTCGTTGACCACATAATCAAAGAATTCTCAGTATTCTGAATATCTGCTACCATTTCTAAGACAGTAATATCACAGTCAATCTCTGTATTATTTTCAACATCTAAATTAGGATAATTAAAATCACCAAAAATTTCAACTGAATCAATATTAGTACAGCCATTACTTTCATCTACCAATTGCAAATAATAAGTACCCGTCAAATTCACATCAAGCTGAGTTATATCTGTAGCTAGAGTATTTCCATTTTCATCCAACCATGTATATGTAATATCACTGCCAGACTGTGAAGCTGACCCATCAATTGTAACTGCTGAGGTAATACAACTCAATGTACCTACATCCTCTATATTGACAATCGGATACGCTTCAATATTATTAATTACTAATTCGGAGGAATCAATACAACCGCTTAATGTATCTATCGCTATCAACATCACATTTGATGCTTCATCTATTGTAACTTCACTATCAGTAACGAGTAAATCATTTACATACCAAGTGTAATCAACATTACCTTCCTCATTATTGGTAAGGTATATTAATTCTACAGAGCAATCCAATACATTTCCAGGGTTTGCGGATATTACTGGATTAGGTATATTGGTGTTTTGAATGACCGTTGCCAATATAGGAGGTGATTCACAATCCGTATCAAGATCTAAAACAGAAAAGAAAAAATTGCCAGATTGATATACAACAATTGATAATTCTGAAGCTATTTCTAACATATCTTTGTCCATCCATTTATAAGAAAAATTACCACTTCCTCCTGTTACAATTGCAGTTAATATTGTACTGTCAATAATGCACGTAAGACTATTGTGTGGTTCAATATTAATTATAGGAATATCATTTGAAACCGTAATTTCTAAACTATCAGTACGTACACAAGAATCTCCAAAATCAACAATAAAAAAATATTTGCCTGGCAAATCTGCTTCAATACTATATCCATCAATAATCATACCTCCTGGTATCGTCCAAGATCCATTTCCCAAATTAGAAGATGTACCTAGCAACATCACAGAAGTAATATCACAATCCAACTCTTGATTTTCTCCCGATTCTACCGATTCATTACAGGAAGAACAAGAAGAAGGTGCAACAATATCTATAGATGTTTCACATCCAGACACACCAGAATCAATGATAGAAAGTGTTACATCTCCATCACTGATTAAATATGGCCCTACTACTACCATTTCTCCAGAAGAACCTGAAAAAGTAGTACCTGATATCTCCCACATGCCTGACCCTCCCACTAAATCCACAGAAACAACAGCAGTAAAAGTATCATCACTTTCATCATCTCCCGTCCCTTCATTAAAACATTCTGAAGATTCTACTGTGGACGTTACTGTACAGTTACCACTACATGCGTCTAAGACTGGGCTATCTATACTTAACTGACAATCTGGATTATCTACATCAATAAAATCAATCATGTGAGCTAGCCCATCTGCTGGGATATCAAACATTCCAATTGTCCCATAATTATATAACCCAGCACTACTGCCATCTAACATCACTTCAAACATTGTTGCAGTAGTATTGGTAGCAAAAACTAAAAAAGAAAAATTGTAAAAATCATCATCGTTCACACCAATCGTCCCATTATTATCACAGATGAAATTTTGATTATCTAAATTTAAAATGCATTGATTTGAGCATGGTGTCAAAGGACCAATATTCTCAGTAACAAAACACTGTTGATCTTCATTGTCTGATATTGTAATAATCGCATTTTGTCCCTGAGCAGAAATAGAAATAACACCTCCAATACCATACTCAAAACTTGCTACAATAGCACCATCAACTTGCACATTAAAAGTGTTATTACTAGCTCCATTAATTACTGAAGCGTTTATAGTAATATTATATACATCATCGATTGGGTCTGTGGGTGTACCATTACCATCACAAGCCATTATTAATTCGTCAATAGTAATTTCACAATTTGTTGAACAACTTATTAGATCTCCAGTTTCAATATCATCACTACAACCAGAATCGACATCTGTAACTACTATTGTTTGATTAGAACCATTGGCATCAAAGGTTATAGAAATAGCTCCATAATCAAACATACCAAAATCATTTGTGTCTGTAGTCACATGCACCATACCAGAAGAGTTTGGGGTTGAAACTACAGTAAAAGAAACATTATAAATGTCATCAGAAGAATTAGACGCTGTACCATTATCACTACAAATGATACTTACATCTGTAATATCGATCTTCAGACCTTCAATAATATCGAAAGGTAAACTTTTTATACAGTTTTGATCCGACAATGCATAAAGTACGTAAGTACCAGCTGACAAAGTATCAATAGAATTATAATCTTCAAAGGTTATATTGTCAAAACTAAATGTAGTATTAGAAGGAATTATATTTGATAAAATAAGAGAACCATTATCATTATCAAAGCATGTTTCATTTTTAATCTCAGTATCAAATTCAGGAATTGCGTTTATTTCGAGTGTTAACTCACTAATATTAGTACATCCTGCACCATTTAACACACTTACAAATATTGTAGTATTATTATTTATTGTTATTTCAGATCCTAAAGGATTACTCCCACTTTCTGCCCCTGTCATTGTATTATAATACTCAAAAGTAAAACTTGCATTGCTATTAATCATAGAATTGACATCTTGCAAAACAACTGTTATACTACCGTCTGGCTCTTCACATGTGGCTACTGTGACTATATTAACAATAGGTTGTTCGTTAATTGTCAAAATAATTGGTTCCCTAATCAAATTGATACATCCATCACTATCAATAGCTTCTAAATAATAAGTATATATGCCAGCATTAATCACAATTGGAGTATATGTATTGGTCATAGTTGCAAGTGGTGTTCCTCCAGAAGGCATATCATACCAATTTATACTTAATCCTGCATCTGCACTTGCAGATAATTCTGGCACTTCTTCTCCTTCACATATAGATATATCCCCTCCACTTACTGGCGCATTTATACTGGGGCAGTCACAGTCCGGAGCATTTACAAAAATATCACTTATACAAAATGAAACTGGATCAATAGCGGATACTAATACTGATGTCTCAGCAGGAATATTTGTAATATTGACAGTATTGCCATCAATAACATTAATATCTCCTTCAGACGAAACAATGTTATAACCATTTGATGATACCACAATTGTATATGTTTGTGCTCCAGGATCGCATGTTGCAGAAATTATTTCAAAAAACAAGTCTCCAATTACTTCTATTGTTATTATTGCTTCGTCATCTGGGCAAGAATTAGAAGAAAAAACTGTGTATGTAAATACATAAGTACCTGGCACTACATTATTAAATTTAGCTGATGTAGGATTGTCAATATTAGCTCCTGAATTATCTGTATCAAACCAAGTTCCACCAGTATCATAACCCCCTACTAAATACTCAAATAAGTTATAGTTGCTAAAATCACCACACAATGAGCCAGCTCCGTCTCCTCCAGCATTAGGAGGTGTTTCTATATCAATAGTAAATATTGCTTCATCGCTACACCCTGCGGAATTAGTGCCAATTATTGTATATGTAGTACTAACTATAGGGCTAACTATACTACTTAGAATAGATGTTCCTGA
Source organism: Saprospiraceae bacterium (assembly GCA_036479655.1). GTDB lineage: Bacteria > Bacteroidota > Bacteroidia > Chitinophagales > Saprospiraceae > CAJXUU01. The sequence goes on along the minus strand of JAZGFO010000017.1, from coordinate 11,219 downwards.
TGCATCTGCAAAAGTAATAGTTAGTGTGTTACCATTTATGTCATCAACTATAATCTCAGATAAATCATAAGATTCACCAAGGCAAATAGATGTTAAAGATGGATTAATTGATATTTCTGGTGTCGATATTCCAGTTACATCTTGCATATGCGTAATTAATACGTTATTACATGTATTTACATATTCCCATGTATAAGTTGTTACCGAACCATTTGTAGTAGATGTAGCTATTACACTTCCACTAATTTCGCAAGCACCAGTCGCACTATTAGTATATGACAATGATGGATCTGGAGGAAAGACATCCCCACAATCTAATGTTATATCAACTGGTGGATCTATAAACATTGGATCAGAAGCCGGATTAACTGTCACATTTTGGCTATGACTAATTGTTCTATTACAAGCGTCTGTAAAAGTCCATGAATAAGAAATGCTACCTCCACATTCATTATAAGAACCGGATTGGATTCCATTGACATTTCCAGTGATAGCACATATACCGTTTGCCCCATTTGTATAGGCTAATGATGGCACACTACCTGATACTGCATCACAATCTACAATAATATCATCAGGCAAAGAAGTGAAGGCTGGTTCAGGTGCTTCTTCGATTGTTATTTGTTGGTTGTAAGTAATTGTTCTTCCACAAATATCTGTAAACTCCCATCTATGTGTAACTGTGGTACCGCAAGGGTTGGGACTTCCAATCACACTACCAGCAATTGATCCGGAAATAAGACAATTGTCAAACTCATTATTAGTATATGTTAATAATATTGGTGTAGCATTATAATTTGCACAAGATACTGTAATATCCAAAGGGGGATTTGTAAATTCAGCTACTGCTGCAGGTTCTACAACAACAGTTTTTACCCATTGAATGACTCTGCTACAATCATCTGTAAATTCCCAAGTAAAATTAATTTCTCCACCACATGCATCATAACTCCCTGATTGAACAGGAGAAACTGCTCCTTCAATGGCACAAGCTCCTGTTAGTCCATTACTATACATCAAATCAGAAGGAACAGTAGCTCCACTAGCACAAGAAACAGTTTCATTACCAGGATTACTTATAAAACTTGCTTGACTTGAAGGGTCAATAGTAATAATTTGAACATGAGACAATAACCGTCCACATTCGTCCGTAAAATCCCAAGTATTGGTTATTGTTCCTCCACAAATATCATATTGATTATCAATAATTGGGTCGATTGTCCCCATAATAGAACAAGCATCATTATTTGAATATGATAGCGATGTAGCTGGAACTGGAATATTATCACAAGTCACTGTCATATTCATAGGAGTATTGAGGTAACTTGCTTCTGGAGCTTGAGTTATAGTAATTAATTGTGAATAACTGATCATTCTTGAACAATCATCTACAAATTCCCAAATATATTGTATCGTGCCACCACAACTATTTGAATTATCATTTACTGTAGGACTCACTTCGCCAGAAATAATACAATTAGCATTTTCACCATTTGAATAGGACAGATTAGGTGGCATTGGAGGTATGGCATCGCACCCAATTGTAATATCTGAAGGAGGATTGATAAAACTTGCCTCCGATGCAGGAAGAACTGTTACATTTTGTGTGTAATTTATTGTCCGTCCGCACTGATCAATAAACTCCCATGTATGCATAATGTCTCCTCCACAGATGTCGGCAGTTCCAGAAACAATAGGACTAATAGTCCCCATAATCTCACAAGCATCCATACCCATATTGGTATAGTCTAAATCGACTGGTGTGATAGCTGCGTCCGTACAATCAAGAATCACATCAATTGGAGGATTTAAAAACATGGGTTCTCCAATTGGTTCTATAGTTATTATTTGAGTGTGAGAAATAGTTACACCACATTCGTCAGTAAATTCCCAAATACTAACAATGTCCCCACCACAAATATCACCTTCGGTAGAAACAACTGGCACAACAGTTCCTGCTATTTCGCATCCGTCAGTCATATTATTAGTATAATCTAAATCAGGGCTTGAAGGAAAAGATTCGACACAAGAAATTGTCTCATCAATAGGAGGATCAATAAATCCAGGTGCATCCGCTCCAATTATAGTAATATTCTGTACATTAGTAATTACACGATTGCATGGATCCGTAAAAATCCATATTATAGAGATATTACCTCCACAAATGGTGGGATCACCAACTATTTCGGCAATGGCAGTACCTTCTATTAAGCAATTTCCAGTAAGATTATTTGACAACATCAGGTCAGGAAATGTACTTGGTATTTCATCACAGTTTAAAAATTGATCTCCAGGTGGATTAATATATGTTGGCTCTGCAGGCGGATTTACCGTAATGTTTTGAGTAAAGTCAACAGTATTATTACAATCATCTGTATATGTCCAAAATCGAGTTATATTTCCACCATTACATATATCAGAATTATCCGTTTCTGTACCTAAAACTGTTACATTACCATCACAATCTCCCATCCATGTAATAACTTGAATAGGTGATAAATTATCATCACATTCAATAGTTATGTCACTTGGTGTATTGAGGAAAACTCCCCCAGATTGGGCTGTAACAGTTATTACTTGTGTATATTCTGTCAGTCCACCACACATATCAGTATATGACCACGTCCTTAAAACTTGGCCTCCAGTACACATATCCGCCATATTATCATCTGTTGAAGAAACAGAGGCTGTTCCATTACATTCACCAGTCCAGGTCAAATCCTTTGTTGGTGGTAAACTATCATCGCACTCGATAGATATGTTGTTAGGTGTATTGAGAAAATCTCCTCCACTTTGAGCTGCAACAATTATTACTTGTGTATATTCTGTCAGACCACCACACATATCAGTATATGACCACGTCCTTAAAACTTGACCTCCATTACACATATCCGCCATGTTATCATCAGTTGAAGAAACAGAGGCTGTTCCATTACATTCACCAGTCCAGGTCAAATCCATTGTTGGTGGTATATCATTCATACAGTCAACATTTAAATCAACAGGTGTATTAGCAAAAACTCCCCCAGATTGTCCATTGACGGTAATAGTCTGTGTATGTTCTCCAATATTATTACAAACATCGACATACTTCCACAATCTTGTAATCACACCTCCGTCACATACTGTATAGTTTTCTTCTTCGACTGGACTTACCATACCCGTACCATCACAATTGTCCATCCAAGAAAGATCTTCAAGAGGCGGAATAACATCACCACAATCAAGTGTAATATCAACTGGAGGACTATTGAATTCAGGAGCTTCATTATCTTCAAAAGAAATTACTATTGAAGTAATATCACAACAATATGCATTGCAATCTGGTAATACAAATGGTGAATTTATAGGTAAGGGCGGGTTTTCTGCAGAGAAATGCGACCAACTATAAACTGTTATTTCAGTGCATGTTGCAGCAGTAATATCTAATTGTTCTTCTCCCCAAGAAATAACAGTCCCATCGGGATCAACAGCAATTAATATATTATCAGTGGCTATCCAATCAGCAACAGTTACTAACGTGGTAGCTCCAGGGCAAAGGACACTGGGGCTAGCTGTTATCGTTCCAGCATCTGGTTCTATAATATTCAAGGTAGTGCACACTTCTGAAGTTGTAGTACAACCATTGGTTGCTGTCAGACATATGGTATAGTCCCCTGTTTCATTAAAGGTAAGCGATATCTCATTATTTCCATTTATAGTTTGAGGATTAGCGGGAAATCCACTTGGTAATGGATTGATAGACCACATATAATCTATAGACAAGTCCAATCCTTGAACTTGAAAAGTATATGTTTCACCATTTAAACATACTGCGTTATCATTAATAGGACAATTACTGCCTATACAGTCAATACCTGTAGGATCTGGAACAGGTATCGGATCCCCACCAGAAACAACATTTATTGCATAATCACAATAAGTACCTAAATCTCCATCAATGAAGAAAAAATAATCATCTCCAGGAATCATTCCATTAAGATTTAAGTCTATTGTTCCATTTGCATTAACTGCATTACCTTGACAGATGATACTTTCACCATAACCACAATCAGTATATATCCCATATTGTATAGTTGAGCCATTATTACAATTTGAAGTTACCAATTCTAACACTGCTGAAGATGAACCAGCAATAAAAGCAAACCATGACATATTTTGTGGATTACCTGAACCATTACAAAAAGGAGCGGGTTCATCATTTGGATTAGATGATGGCATCGTTCCAGAAAAATCATCTAACTCTCCCAATGAGCACAAAACATTTGCACTTGCATCAGAGCAAGACAATGACTGAGCAAAATTATCATTTGCAATAATCAATAATACAATAATTACAAAAAATTTAAAAGAGTAAGACTTAAACATATGTTAATTTTTCTATTTTAGCAACTAGAATGAATCACCAATAACAATATGCAACAACTCAACAAAACGATGCATATAAATACAAAATAAACTACTTTTTTTATAATGAATAAATATAACAGCTTAACGCTGCATTAAGTGTCTGATTTTTTTTTGACCAATTAAAAATAATAGCCACTTTGATTTTAAAATCAAAGTGGCTATATATTATAAATGTATACTACAGATATGCAGTTTAAACAATTATATTAGTGTGTTACATTTACTCTTTTCACTACTGCTTTTTCTCCAACAGTTAGGTAAATTAAGTAAGCACCATTAGCAACATCTGACACATCCATTGAATGCATGAAACTACCAGATACATTACCAATTTTTTCTGATTTAACTGTTCTTCCCAACATATCAATCATTTTTAACTGAACATCTGACGATGACTCTAGTGTAAGATCAATTGTAAGCACTTCACTTACTGGATTAGGATACATCTCTACTGACTCTCCAGCCGCTAATTCGTTTACATCAACTGTAGAAGAAACATTTATATTATCAATATATAGCATATCTCCCCATGCAGAAGTAACTTTAAATCTAATCAATACAGTTTCTCCTACATAATTATCTAAGCCTAAATCTACATTTTTCCATTGACCAGCTGATGGTTTAAAAAAGGCATCATTTGTATTCAATTCTGGCGCTGTTCTTAATTCTGCACCAGATTTATTAAAGATACTTGTGAATGATTCTCCACAATCCGTAGAAACTTGTACTTCCAATCTATCATTTGAATTTTGAAAAGATGTATAGGCATAATCAAAAGTTACAGAAGCACTTTGTTCTACAACATATTGTTCTCCTATTGTAATTGATCCAACAGGCTCTGTTGAAGCTGGATTCCATTGCCAAAAATTAATCATCATAGTATTTTCTGATTCACCAAATCCACCAATAGGATTTGCCGCTTCTAAACCTGCCTGATTAACAACTATAAAGTTTAATCTATCAAAAGGTCTATCTATTATTGCTCCAGCAGGAATAGCACCTAATACTTCACTTTCATAAGTTTTTTCAATATTAGCTACTGCATCACTAGCTTTACCAATAGTAAAAACTTGTGTGCTATTATTTAAAGTGGCAATATCTCCAGCAGCTACAACTACATTATAAGATATAAATGATGTTCCTCCTTGTAAATTCAAAGCCTCAAAATCAACAACATTAGTCGCTCCTCCTGCTAATTCTTCTGTTACTTGAACAGACTGAACTACTTCATCATTAATTACCAAATTCACTGTATAATCATCAACACTACCAGAACCAGAATTAGCTATTGTCGCTTGTCCGACAAAGCCATAATTACAAAGATTATTATCAGCATCTCCACCAAAAGCAACGCCTAAGTCAGCATACCCTTCTAATACTTGAAGTTCAGACATTCCAGCTTGTAAAACAGATTTGTCAGTATCATTTTGGATGAAGGCAACAACAGCAATTTTATTAAAGTCATAAACTCTTCCTGGCATAGCAAATTCAGTCCATGAATTTTCCCAAGTTTCTCCAGCTGCAACAGCAGGCATATCCATCCCTATAGGAGTAGTTAAAAAACTTTTCATTACTGCTTCAAATACTACTAAACTAGTCGAACCTGGAGGTGTCGGCCATGTAATATCTTCTTCAATAATTGCGACTCTTAATTTATCCGTACCCATGTCAAACATTTCTGTTCCTTCATTTGTAACCTTAACTGTAACATCAATTGTTGCTAAATCAGCAGATAAAGTATGTTCTACCTCTACAAGAACTGGAGCAGACTTTGAATATGCTGCATCTAATTGAGCTTGAGTTACAGTACCTGGACTATCCGTATCTACACCATCAACAAATAAATTAGGTACACCAGAAACTGAGTAATAATCTACACGAGTTTGTACTTCACCTGGATTATCGGCATTCATAGGATCAACTCCTGGCCAAGATGTTTGGTATCTAATCTGTACTAATTTTGAAGCATTAGCTTCTATAATAGTATTCAAAGCTGGAGTGGTTGTTTCACATGGTGGACAAGAAGCTTGTGTAAATTCTTCTATCATCATCGTTCTTTGTGACTGAGAATAAAGAGAAGACATAGCAAAAAGCATAAATCCAAAAGATAAAATTCTTTTCATAATAGTTATTATATTTAGTTTAAAAAATTAATCGACAGTGCAAAATAGTAAAAATTCAATTCATAGTATAATATTACCTCTCTAAATGAGTCGTCACCCCGACTTTAATAAAAAATTAGTTTTTTTATTAAAAAAAAGCATACTGTATAGTAAAAGAAAAACAAAAGAGAATCACATCAACTTAATATTGTTAATTTAGTTGTATTCAAATTGTATCCTGCCTTACCTTTGCTCAAGACTGTTTAAAACAATTAAAATAATATATTAAAAACAAAAATATTTATATCATATTTATCCTTTATTAAATAAACTACCAAAGTCCATGAAACATACCATAATAATCGGAAACGGAATTTCTGGAACTACGACAGCTAGATGGATTAGGAAACTTAGCGATCAAAAAATCACTATAATCTCTTCTGAGAGTAAATATTTCTATAGCAGAACCGCCTTAATGTACATCTACATGGGACACATGAAGCATGAGGACACAAAACCATACGAAGATTGGTTTTGGAATAAAAATAGAATTGAATTAATAAATGACCACGTTGAAAGTATAGATTTTGAAAGTAGTCAACTTACTCTAAAGACAGGATCTCCAATAAAATACGATAATCTAGTATTAGCTTTGGGTTCAAAATCTAATAAATTTGGGTGGCCAGGTCAAGATTTAAAAGCAGTATCCGGGCTTTATAACCTTCAGGATTTAGAACAAATGGAAAAGTACTCTGACAACTTGAATAGAGCCGTAATATGTGGAGGTGGGTTGATAGGATTGGAAATGGCAGAAATGTTTCATTCAAGAAACATTCCAGTAACAATGGTAGTAAGAGAGCATAGCTATTGGAATAATGTACTGCCTGCAGAAGAATCAAAAATGATAAGTGACCACATTCTTAAAAACCATATAGATCTTCGACTTGGTGTAAATCTTGGTGAAATAAAAGGAGATGATACAGGTACAGTAAAATCTATAATTATTAAAGAAACGAAAGAAGAAATCCCATGTGGATTTGTCGGACTTACTGCTGGTGTTAGCCCAAATGTAGATTGGCTTAAAGAGAGTAACCTAAGTATTGAAAGAGGAATTCTTGTTGATAATAATTTAAAAACGAATATCTCCAATGTATATGCCGTAGGTGATTGTGCCCAACTTAAAGTGCCATTACCTGGAAGAAGAAACATTGAAGCTATTTGGTACACTGGACGAATGATGGGAGAAACTGTAGCATATAACATATGTAACAAGCTTGTCTCTTATGATCCAGGAATATGGTTTAATAGCGCAAAATTTTTAGATATCGAATATCAAGTATATGGTCATATTTCCAATAAAATAGATGAGGCTACTGAAAGTCTATTTTGGAAACATTCTGACAATGAAAAAAGTGTAAGAATCAATTTTAACAAATCAGATAATTCTGTCACAGGATTTAATTTGATGGGAATTAGATATCGACACGAGGTATGTCAAAAATGGTTAAAAGAAAAAACACATATTGAAGACGTCTTAAAAAACTTATCGCTCGCTAATTTTGAACCAGAATTCTATAAAACATATGAATCTCAAATCGTAGCACTCTATAATCAAAAAACAGGAAAGTCACTAAAAGTTAATTCAAAACGAGGCTTAAGTAGTGTATTAAATTTCTTAAAACTTTAATTAATAAACTATGAAAACGATACAAACTATAGGCCTTACGCTTTTTATTGCTGCAATGTTAATTTTTACAGCTATGTTAGGTATTGGAAAGCATAAATTGACAATTAATGACATTCCTGGTAAAAACAAAACACATAAAAATGCTATTCTAAGTGCCGCACAAGAAACAGGTATTCTTGGAAAAGAAATGAGTAATATTGCATTTGTGTCAGCAATAAAAAAAACATTAAGAAAAGCACAATCTAATCAAAACAATGTCGCGAATTCTGGAATTTCTGATGAAATAAATGAATGGGATTTTAAAATTGGAAATTGGAAATTAGAAGAATATACAAATGCTGCTGTTAAGTCCTCAGCAAATGGTCCTGTACAACAAAATCCGTTATTATGGCTGACTCTAACTTTTGGAATGGCAATTTTAGGTGGCTTACTTTTTATTATTCCAAAATTTACTGAGTTGCCAGGAATAAAGAATAATGGGATATATCACAATAGTCTAACAAAAGGTTTAAAACTAAACATTAGGTCTTTATTTTTAGGCGGCAGCATCATTGGTTTATTGATCTTTGGATTAATAAAATATCAAAATCTTTTTTGGTTTATCGTTACTATAATATTAGCATTACTAATTATATACCTAGTACTCTACAAAGAAAAATCAAATAGAAATACTCCTCAAAGAAGTGCCTCACCAATCAACACAGGGTGGTTAGGGGTTTTCGCAGGAGTATATTTGATTGGTTTTTATATATTATTATATTGGGCACCAGCATATATCAACAATTGGATTACAATGGTCAACCCTGTAAGTAAAGCTTTGAGTGGGAATGATGCATCTAATTGGTTTTTATATGGATTTATGTATTCTGTGATAGTACTTGTAATGGGTATCAGAATGTGGTCAAAATATAGACATAACCAATATCAAAAAATAAGAACTTTATCTGTTGTTTTTTTTCAAACAGCTTTTGCTTTTTTAATTCCAGAGATCTTAGTAAGGTTTAATCAACCGTGGTTTGATTTTAAAAACATATGGCCTTTGGATTACGATTTTTTTTATAAATATAATATTAATGGTCTAATTGAAAGTGGAGGTTTAGGTATTTTTATGTTAGTCTGGGGAATTGTTCTTATCATTATTGGTGTTCCTGTATTAACCTATTTTTTTGGAAAGCGATGGTATTGTAGTTGGGTTTGTGGATGTGGGGGATTAGCAGAAACATTAGGGGATCCATTTAGACAATTGTCAGACAAAAGCTTAAGAGCCTGGAAATATGAACGTTATATAATACATGGAGTATTAGTATTTGCAATATTGATGACAACAATGGTTCTATATTCATATTTCACAGGCGCAAATCAAGTTTTCTTTATGAATGTTGACAATATCAAAACATGGTATGGTTTTTTGATTGGTTCGGCTTTTGCTGGTATTGTCGGCACTGGATTTTATCCATTAATGGGCAATCGAATGTGGTGTAGATATGGTTGTCCTCTATCCGCATATTTAGGTTTAGTACAAAGGTTTAAATCTAAGTTTAGAATCACTACAAATGGTGGTCAATGTATATCTTGTGGCAATTGCTCTACATACTGCGAAATGGGAATTGATGTAAGATCTTATGCACAGAAAGGACAAGATATAGTAAGAGCAAGTTGCGTAGGTTGTGGAGTTTGTTCTGCAGTTTGTCCAAGAGGAGTATTGAAATTAGAAAATGGTTCTAATACGGATAATTCACGTACAAATAACAAAAGAACAATACATATAAAAGATATTATAAATATAGAATAAGCAGGTGGGATTAATAATAATTAAGGTTTTTTTTGACATGTCAATACAATTTGTAATACCGATTGCATTTAAAGTATTAGACTACAAATCGTAACTCACTACCCTATTTCAGCAAATAAATCTATATTTGTACAATGAATTGGACAGCTTATATAAAAGGATTTGAAACGTATCTCATGTTAGAGCGTTCGTTATCAAAAAATTCAATAGAGGCATATAAGTATGATGTAGAGAAGTTGTACCAATACATTCTAATTTCAAATACGGATAAGACGCCACAGCAGATCAATCAAAAGGATTTACAAGATTTCACAATATATGTAGCTAAGTTAGGTATAAGTGCAAATACACAAGCCCGCATATTATCTGGAATCAAAGCTTTTTATAAATATTTATTGATGGAAGATATCATTGATGATGATCCTACAGAGCTTTTAGAAGGGCCAAAACTAAAGCGTAAAATTCCTGATGTGCTTACTTATCAAGAACTACAATTGATTTTTGAAAGTATCGACATGAGTACTGACTACGGACATAGAAATAGGTCAATGTTAGAAACGCTTTATGCTTGTGGTCTAAGAGTTAGTGAACTAGTGAGTCTTCGTATCAGTCAACTACATATTAATGAAGGCTATATCAAAGTCATCGGAAAAGGAGACAAAGAACGTACGATACCAATAGGAGAATCTGCAATTAGGTATATTAATAGCTATGTAAATAACAATAGAAAACAAATATCTATTGTAGCAGGTCATGAAGATTATATCTATCTCAATAGAAGAGGAAAAAAAATGTCAAGAGTTATGGTATTTTTAATCATTAAAAAAGCAGTAGAATTTGCTGGGATTGACAAGGTGGTAAGTCCACATACCTTTAGACATTCTTTTGCTACACACCTTGTAGAAGGAGGAGCAGATCTACGTGCAGTACAGGATATGCTTGGTCACGAAAGTATAACTACAACAGAAATATATACACATTTGGATAAATCTTTTTTACGAGAAACGCTTTTAAGATTTCATCCAGCATACATACACACTCATGATTAAATACTTAATATTTACATTTTCAATTCTTACTTTACTATTCTTTAGCTGCCGATCAAATCAAAAGCAGATAGTAAAAACAATAGAAAATACAGACATCATACTATTAGATAGTATCTCTGCTGCTAAAAAAATCCTTGTAGATAGAGTTGATGGATATTTCTCATCCTTGACATTGGCAG
>JAZGFO010000016.1:0-2005 GCA_036479655.1 Saprospiraceae bacterium | reverse complement strand
GGAGCAATACAGGCTATAATTGAGTTGGCAAATAATAAAAGCTAACAAGCGCATTAATTCGGAACTTGTTAAGTCGGGTTTGTCTCGTGGTACAATAGCTTCGGTTACAGCATCATAAGCTTTGCATAATGCCTGTTTAGCCACAAGTCCCGTTATGCGGGCGTTAGGCCTTAGAGTTAACCATCATAACATCTCATACCTGATAGATTCATGTTATATAAATATGTCGCAGAATTACATGAATATAGATATAATTAACTATTTGTATCCTTATATAACTTACGGCTCTTTTTTCATGACAACACAACAACTTATCGAAATTGTTGCATCGTTAATCGGTATTTCTACTGCTATTTATATAGTTAATCGTACAATCAAGGATAAGCTCGGTTGCGTCTATCGATATTTTTTAGGAGTATTTCTTGTATTATTAGTGACTTTTTCTCTTTTTTATACCTTCCATAAAAAAGGCGTAATAAATAGCTCAAACGAAATACTGAATATCGGAATTGTAGTAGGTTTATTTTTCATGTCTTTAGCTCTTTTGAGCTTTGTCATGATGAAAATGAACAAGGCTACCCTTCATCCAATGTATGAAGAGGATGATTTGCTTTGTAAATTCTGGAATGAGTTTGTAAAACAAGAGGAACCAAAGATCTGCTTTAATGATCGAATGACTGCAAGCATAGGAGGTAGTAGAGCGTATCGTTTTCTAATACATATATTCAAACACCAAAAGTGTGAGCAGTTCTTTGCTCTTGATCTAGCTTTTTCTCGTTGGTTAGAACTAAATGAGGATGAGTCTGTTGTAAACATTTCTGAATCTATCTTCAGTGCAATTGGAGAAATGTGTAGACAAAGCAATTGTTCGGAATTCAAGAGAATTCTCTGCATAACAGAAAATGATCTTTTTAATAATCAAAGGAATGCAGTAAGAGTCTTAATGGCTATTAAGAATAAAGAAGAAGAATGGAACAAAGACTATAATGCTTTTTTACACACTTATGTATGTGTTTTTCCAAATACCGAGAGTCACTCAAGAAATGGAATAGTTTTTACACATTCGATGATTAGTGAATTAGTTGCAGAATTGAATGATTTCGCGTTATTTATCGGTGATATAAATATAGGCATAGTTGAACATGGGTTGAATGATCCAAATATATATATACCTGTTGAAAGTTCTAATTTCAGTATTGTTAAAAATGAAGATGAAATAGTTAAAATGAAAAAGGGTTTTATGAGTATACTTAAGGAGGCACATCCCATAGATTCTATCATCGGGAACTTAGGTAGCTCTCAGGAATTAGACTAATGAGCAAAAAGATAACTAATACACTACTGAGTATACTAGAACAAATTTTAGATAATAGTACATCTCCTTCTGTTCTAGTATTAGAAATGGGTCATCTAAAAATAGGGAAAGAAAAAACTAGGTATAGGTGGTCAAAAAACAATATTAGTTATTCTGAAAAACTTATTAGGAATATAATAAATAAGTATAAAAAAAATATAAGAATAATACCAACTATAATTATTAATGATTTCTCTGCAATATCTACAGTAAATACTGATCAGATTAAATCACGATGCATATCGGATACAATATATATAAAAAAAGATAAAGTACCTGTGTTTACAGAAAAGAACTTGCGCAATAGAATAATGGCAAAACTAAGAAAAAGTAAACTACTTAGAACCTCTTATGATCGTGTTTTTCTGGTAGGTCAAGACCCAGTTTGCAATATACCAATAGGAACAGTAAGCGCGACTGATAAATTTACTATTATCCCAAAATGTGGATTAATAACTTATTCGTATATAATTGACATTATTAAATTGGCTAAAGAAAGGCTATATAACGAAAATAACCTATTGGTAGGTATTGTAAGCTTTTCTCAGTATTATGAAGAGCTTGAGTCAATGAAAATCGGATATGAAATATTGCTATCTACTAACAAAAAAACAAATACATATGCAATAATGATTTATTGGGCTGACGACA
>JAZGFO010000015.1:0-2142 GCA_036479655.1 Saprospiraceae bacterium | reverse complement strand
ATATCTCTTGATTTGTATCAGACTTATATAAAACCAGCCCATAAGAAAATATATAAATACGTTAAAAATAATTCTGACTTATTTGTCTTTCTACATAGTTGTGGTGCAATTTATGATTTTATTCCCGACTTGATTGATGCAGGCGTTGATATTCTTAATCCCGTTCAATTTACAGCAGCCAATATGGATTCTTCTAAATTGAAAAAAGAATTTGGAGACAAAATTACATTTTGGGGCGGGGGAGTTGATACTCAGAAAGTTCTACCATTTGGTACTCCTGAGGAAGTTATTGAACAAGTGGAAGAGCAAATAAAAATATTATCTCCGGGTGGTGGTTTTGTTTTCACTCCTGTTCATAATATTCAAGCAAATGTTCCAGTTGATAATATCATTGCATTGTATGAAACAATAAATAAGAATAGAAATTATTAATAAATTATTTCAGTTATACAAAACAAATTAATAAATACTTATTAGAGCGAATACAAGAAACGATATTTTTTGTCTCATAGATGTTATTTCCGAATGCTTTAATCGGAAATCCATTTTTATAATGCTAGTATTTCCAGTCTCGCCCTTGCTGTTGTAGGGCAAGCAAGTTGGAAATGACAAACTTTTCTTTTTTGTAGAAACTCTAATTATTTTACAAATTCACTTACTATTTCAAAAGGACTCTTTATGAAAACCAAATATTTTATACCATTTATACTGATTATAATATTTGTCGGTTGTAATAAATCCGTGAAGGTTTTACAAGTTCCGGGGAAAGACCAATTTTGTAAAATAAATATTGGTGGAGTTTCGGTTCTCCCAAGTGGGCGTTATGCAACACCAGTTGGCAAATCTTTACGAATTACTAACGACCCTTACGGTATGGCAATTTCGCCAAACGGTAAAAAAGCTGTAACTCTACACAATGAAGTTTTTACAATTATAGACCTCACTTCATTAGAAACATTAAGAATACCAAGTTATGACAAAAAAATAAAATCGCCCTTATCAAGTGGCTCTTTTTTGGGTGTCGCTTTTTCAACTGACTCTAAAAAAATATACTTAAGCGGTGGCAATAATGGAACTGTTATTGTTTATGATATTGAGAAATTAAAAAAGCTAAAAACATTTGATCTTAATGGGAAAATAGATGGAGTTGATTATCAAGATAGTTTTACTTCTGATCTTTTATTGAATGATGTGAACAATGAATTGTTAGTTCTTGATAGAGGTAATTTCAGAATGGTTCGAATCGACTTATCAAATGGGAAGGTTTCAGCTTCCACAAAAGTTGGTCGTCAACCTTTTGGAATTGCTCTAAGTCCAGATAAAAAGCAAGCCTTTGTTGCAAATGTTGGTCTTTATTCATACCCATTAATAGAAGGAGCGACTCCAGAAAATTTTGATTCATTAAGAATCTCTCATCATCCTTATGGAGAAAATACAAAAGAATCTATTGAAGGAACTATTGTAGAAGGAAGAAAAATTCCAGGTCTTGGTAGTCCTCTTCATCCAGATGCAATGAGTGTATTTACAATTGACTTAAACGATAACAAGGTAATAAGCAAGTTTAAGACTGGTCATCAAATTGGTCAAACTGTTGAAGATGCAGAAGTAGTTGGTGGTGCAAGCCCTAATTCTATTGCGGTTGGTAAACAATTCGCTTATGTAACAAATGCAACTAATGATAATATCTCAATTATCGATCATACTACTCAAAAGATTGTTGGTCACATTCCAATTCAAATTGATAAACGAATTGACAATCTACGAGGTTCATTACCTTTTGGTATCACAATGAGCAAAGATGAAAAAACATTATATGTTGCACTTTTAGGTTTCAATGCAGTTGCAGTAATTGATATCCCAACTAGAACTACTAAAGGACTTATCCCAACAGGATGGGGAGCAACAAGAGTTGAGTTATCGGAAGATGAAAAATATATTTATATAATTAGTATTAGAGGTCTTGGTTCAGGACCAAATGGCGGAGATGGTTTTGTTAGTCCAATACAAGGTCACTATGTAGGTGATATTCAATTAGGAAGTTTTCAAAAAGTAACAATGCCAACGGATGATAAACTAGCAGAATATACTAAACAAGTTATTGACAATACATTTATTGAAACAAGTATTGTTGATAATGGAAAA
>JAZGFO010000014.1:0-3563 GCA_036479655.1 Saprospiraceae bacterium | reverse complement strand
TCTTTGAACGGAGATTGAGGGTCTGCGACTCATTCGATGAGTGATCGTGGATTCTCTTTTTATTTTCATATTGTGTGTTTCTATTTTCTAAAGGTACGCATTTTTTAATTCTTTATTGGTATTAACGGTCAGCATATCGAGAGTGGTGAGGAACGAACCATTCTCTGATCATGCAGTGTTATCCTCGGTTACTCTTTTGTTTTGTTCGCCATATAGTCTTAAAAATTTAGCTCCCAAATTTCACTATTTTTCTAACCTTAGTGTAACTATCAATTGAAAATGACACAAAATAATGACCATTTGTAAGATGAGTTAAATCAATCTGTTCATTGACATTAAGATTTTTTCTAGAGAAAACCTTGTTTCCGAAAACATCAGTAATAATCACATCGACATTTTTTGTTTTAAGTAAGTTGCCAAATTGGATAAACCCAGTAGTCGGATTAGGAAAAATAGTTAATACATTTTCATTTTCTGTTTCTTGGATAAGAGTAAAAACATCATCTTTTATTATTTGATTGATAATATAAAATATTTCATTGGTAATCATACTATGAAAAGAATGAGGGCCATTAGAAAGAACTCCATGTGAGGCATATGTGTTATTGTTTTTAATGCTGATCAATGAACCACCACTCTCTCCATTAATTGCATGATTATTTTGTAATCCTATTCTATGAAAAGTCGAATCTCCGAATGTAAGTGTAAATACTTTTGCCCTTCCATACCTATAATAAAGGGTGTCACCATTAAAATGTGTAGAGTCTACATTTGGAATATATCGTGCAGGGTACTCAAACTTATAGAACAAATGTTCGTTTTCTATTGAACTGTTTTTATTATCGTACCCTATACCTAACCATCCCGTTAATTGACCAACATTTTCTGAAAGTTCTAAAATAACAAAGTCTTCATCAAGATGCCAATTCTTAAAGGAGTATATTTTTGTGACATTCGTACAATCAAAATTATGGTTCAGTATGCCGTTATCATATCCAGGACACACCATAATAGAGTCAACTAACAAACTATCTATATCATTGACTAAATGACAATGCCCTGCAGTTAACACATGCCTTCTACTAATAATACTTCCCGAACATAGATTTTTTATTGTGTCATTTTCGATATAGCTAGTTTTTACACTTGTTCTTAGTGGAAAGCTATTCAAATCATAGTCCAAGTGGGCTTTTCTCCTCCTAGTTGATTTTGCAGTTGGTCCGATAAGATTTTCTGTTGGCGTTTCTTGTTCAAGAGTTTCAATTGAAGAATTGAATTCACCAATAAAAAAAGAGGTAATATCATTCTGCTTAGAAGTATCGATAGAAGAGATGTCAATAATAATAGAATCAACTGAATTGGTCTGAAGGTCAAAAACCAATATTGTTCTACTTTGACTTAGTAATTCCAATGTAGTCGTAAAAACCAAAACTAAAATTATTGTGAGAATTTTGTATTTCATATCTTATTGATTCTTAGATTAAAGTAAAAGACCTAGTTTGAGATTAGTAATATCGTGGGAAAGCTGGAATGTCATCTTCCCCACGAAACAACTAAATTGTTCTATCGAATTAATTTCATAACTTTTATCTCGCCATTTTTTCTGCCAACAATAAAAAACAGTTTACCATGAGAATTATGATTAAAATAACTAGATAAATCTATAGATCTATTTTCTGAACTGACTTCTTGACTATATACTAAAGTACCTTCGTAAGTATAAAGAGACAATTCCGTCACCCCATCACCTTTTTGTCTTATGAATACAAGATCATTTATAACTTCTAAAGATATAAAACCCAAATCTGCCTCTTCTCTCGATGATCTAGGGTTAGACATTTCTAAATTTAAATCAAGTTCACGAAGTTTCACGTTTTCATCGACAACATAAGACTTGTCAGTAAACTCAATTTGACCAGTGAATTCACAACTTATTAAAGACATGCATTCTCCTAATGAAATTGGATGAGAATCTATACAGTTAATCGTAATAGTATAACCTTCTTCTCTTTGATAAACTTCAATTAAAGCATTGTTACTTAATTGCTCAGCCACATCAATTGAATTTATATTCCCTTCAATGTCTAGTACCATGTCATAAAAATACGTAGATGGGACATTAAATTTGCTATTGTCTCTATCATAGGTAAAAGTAAGTTCCTCCCCTTGATCGTCATCACTTACTAAACCATCTACAATATCACAAGGACAATCTCCATTGACATCTCCCAATACGCCAACAAGAATTTCAAAGTCCTCTCCATCACATACTTCTACAGTATAATCAAAATCATAATCTGACCATCCGCTTACACCATCAAGTTCTTCCCCATCTAAGCCTTCGCTTGTTGGATCGAAAATTACACAATCACCAACAGCATCTGTCCAAGGAGTTTCAAGTCCTAGTATATGCCTCTGGATAACTACTAAATCAAGTGTGCTAACTGACCCATTTTGATTGATATCTGAAAGTAAACCTCCGTATGGATTTGGAGTTTCAAGTGTTATTCCCAAAATCAACTTTCGCAATGCTAATAAATCAGCTGCATTTACACAATCATTACTATCGCCTCCAGGACAATCGTTCATTTCAATTTCTGTACATCCATTTACTGGAACAGGAATACAAAATCCAAAATCACCAGCAGGAAAAATATCGCCAACATCTATTGGGAAATCATTATCACAGTTACTTGTATATGTACCTTGAAAACTATTTTGGAAATTTTCTACTTGTTCGATTGGAGAAAACAACAAGTCAGGAAATTCACAATTTTCTTGTCCCGCATATTCAATATTTCCACAAGTGTAGTTATCATTATCTACTTGTGGGAAAATAACTTCCAATTCTCCGAAATAAGAACAAGTATTTCCAACAAGATCAGTGTAAGAAAATTCAAAAACTAAATGATAACAATTATCTTGAAATTCGTTAGGCCTATCGACTCCTATTCGTAAATAGTTACCATCCATTAAATTGCCTAAAGCAATAGGGTCACCACTATATGTGTAGGTTTTGTCAATGCCACAGTCGATTCCTTCCACAAGACCACCCGCTGCCTGAATGGTGTAAATATTATCAAAACAAAGCATGTTATCATAATCCAAATTTGCATTTACTAGATTGACATCAAAATATACATAATCAGTAACGATTGTACTCATTGGTATATCTAAATAAAGTTCTACTGTAAATTGAAATTGACACGGATCGTTTGATAAAATTAATATTCCGTCATCATATCTGTCGAATAAATCGAAGATGCAAAAATTAAAAGAAAACTTAATAAATTTTTCATTGATAATTAATTAAAAAAGTTTATCACGTTCAACATCTTTAAGGAGGAACTCACACGCTTAATATTGCAAGTCTAAATCAAAAAGGGTATTTCATTCTTAGATATTGCCTCCCGCTATTCACAATTTGATTTATTCTGATTTTAGTACTTGGTTTGTGCTTTTTATTGGTCTACTTCTGTTGCTATCTTGAAGTATATTAGTAATCTTAGCACTTTTGCTGTCCAGCTTTCGGTTGTACCTTTGGTTCAGTTTTTTATCGGCAA
>JAZGFO010000013.1:0-9442 GCA_036479655.1 Saprospiraceae bacterium | reverse complement strand
ATTTATTTATTAATACTCATTTTTCCGATAATGTATCCCCATGGACTACCAATCTCTTATATATTAATAATGGAGATCTCACCTTTACACAAGTATGGACATCAGATAAAGATAAAAGTATGACTATTGGTTCTGTATTTATTGATTATGATTTAGATGGAGACTTGGATATTTACAATATTAATTATGTAGAAAATATTAAATTTTTATTTGATGACGATAATGCTGTTGCTGGATTTGACCATGATTGTTTTAAAAACTACATGTATAGAAATGATGGCAATGGAAACTTTACCGATGTCACAGATCAATTAGGTCTTGGAGATACTGGATGTGCACTTGCTGTTGCTGCAACTGATTATGATCAAGATGGAGATTTGGATTTATTAATTGGTAATGATTTTGGTATCTATATTCAACCCAATAAACTCTATAGGAATGATCTGGAGCTGGGTGTTTTTACAGAGGTAAGTATGGAGGCTAATTGTGATATAAAAATGTTTTCCATGGGAATATCTGTTGGGGATTATGATAACGATCAAGATTTAGATTATTACATTTCAAATCTTGGAAACAATGTATTATTGGATAATCAAGGCGACCAATTTGTGGAGTCTGCGGTCGATGCTAATGTAGCAAATGGAATCGTCGAAAAGGATAGCTCGTTATCTATCACATGGGGTAATCTTTTTGTCGATGTAAATAATGATATGTATGAAGACATATTTTTATCAAACGGATATGTGCCTGCTCCAGCATTTATAGATAATGGAAATTTAGAACCAGACAGGTTGTATATGAATAATGGAGATAAAACATTTACTCCTATTGATTCTTCAGAAGGCATATGGAATGAAATATCATCAAGAGGATGTGCGTTTTCGGATGTAAATAACGATGGATTGGTAGATATTTATTCTGTAGTTTTCGATAAGCCTACTTTTGGTTTAGATGGGGCTTCTTGTTTATTTGTAAATCAATCTCAAGAAAATTATAATTATATAGATATTAGACTTGAAGGCTCCGTTGTAAATAAGAGTGCATATGGATCAACTGTATTTGTACATACTGGTCAAGATACTCAAATGAGAGAATTATCAGGAGGCTCAAGCTTTAGTTCTCATAGTTCTAGTGTCATTCACTTTGGCGTTTTAGATTATGAAATTATTGATAGTATTACTATTCAATGGACTGGAAAAAAACATATCCAAAAACTGTATAATATTCCAGTCAATCAAACAATTAATGTAAAAGAAGATAATCAAACTAACACCAATAATAATCTAAACTCATCTATAACAATAAATCCAAATCCGACTAATGGATGGATCGAAATTGAATCCTCTGAAGAAATAATAAACATTGAAATATTAAGTGCCACTGGACAAGTAATAAAAGCGTTTGATACCAATGTTTTTTCTATTGAAGATTTCCCCTCAGGGTTCTATTTACTGAATGTTTATTATGCCAATTCTCGTCATTTATATAAAATTGTAAAAAACTAATACACTTTTATGACCTATACATTTTACCTGTGAATAATAAACTTAAGCAGTTTTCTATTATTTGATTTTAGAAAATATAAACCATTAGATAAACTACTTATATCAATATAGCTTTCTTGTTTGTTTACTGATATTTCCATGATAGATTTCCCCATAAAGTCGTATATATATCCTTCAAAGTTATCTTCACAAGATATATTAAGCGTATTGTTTACTGGATTGGGATACAAAACTATATTATTTTCGTATGAGTTATCAGATATTGTTGACAAGATACAGAACGACTCATTAGGATTTAATTCTAAAAATCCTTTAGCTGACATATCTTTATCATCAAACCCAGAAAAATCTACTGGATATCGTCTTAAGCTGAAAGTGAAATTTTCGGACAAAAAGATATCATCTCCCTGTGACATAAATTCTCCTTGTTTCAATGGGACTAAATATTCCCAAACAGGCACTTCGTCATTAGTTAATTCTATTGTTCGTCCTTGACGTGCAGCGTGCATTAATATATTTCCATTTGGTAGCAATTGGATATTAGATCCTGCGCTAGAGTATTGTTTTAAAGTGTCGGGATGACTTACGTCGGCAAAAATAGTATTTGGTAGATAAGTGTCATTTTCATTTTTGAGATAGTTATAACCATCGTTAGCCAATTGAGGATTAATAAATGTGCCCATACTATACCTACTATCTATAAAATTATTATATACTGATATCGTATTAAAATAAGGGCTATTAATAAGTTTCGGACTTTGCACCCACCCTGCGTCATGTTGATAATGGAGTACACGATCATTACTATTTCCCATTTTATACGCATGATTATTTCCCCATCTCCACAATATACCGCCTCCTTTATCAGAATTTCCCCCTTTATTAGTAGCGGCTTCATTCGTCGTTGTCGAATGATCAATAATCCAGATTTCATTAAAGTTTCTTACACTTAGAATAATTTGATCTAAATTCGCATTATAGTCAATTGCATTACTGTGCATCCAATCCTTCTTTGAAAATGTAAAATCTTGATAGTTAATATTTATAGATTCAGGATGGTCATGAATATTTGTATAATTTACCTTGGTAGAGTCAAAATCCTGAATCACATGATCCCATCCCTTCCATTCCCACACCACTTCGCTAGATTGAGGATCTATTTCTATTATCTTATCTGGCCATATTTCTCGCTGATTATAGCTCAAAGTATCAAACCCTTTTTCCAAAATATCATCCAAAAAATATCTATCCCAAACGATTGCCAAAATATGACCATTGGGCATAATACATATATCATGATGTTGTCTTTGGAGGCTATCTTGAAGTACATACTGCCATAATAATTCATTCTCCCAAGACACTATTTCTAAAACTCCACCTGCTCCACCTGCACCAATTGATGAAGTAGAATTAACATCTTTATCAACTTTAGCTTTTAATAATTTTCCATCTGGCATCAAGTATAATTCAGCACCAATACGTGCAAAATCATGGTCACTCCATGAATTGATGATTTCTCCACAATTATTAATTAGGTATGCAGTAGATTGCTTATTGGCCATAAAAAGATTGTATCCCTCGAATACTTTTTCTTGATCATGTAATAAGACTCCAATAGTATTCTGGGTAACACCATAATCACTATAGAGCAAGATAATAAAAATTAAAATGTTTTTCATAATAGATATTATAAAAAAAGGATGCTTCATATGTAATGAAGCACCCTTATAAATATATTAATTAAAGTTAATTACTTTAAATTTTCAGGCCATGTTGTTCCATCTGTTCTTGTCAAAACAACTGAAGCACCTTCACCATAATCATTTGTCCATCCAAATGAAAGGGCAGCCCCATTAGGAGTAACATCAGAAAGAGAATAAACTTCTCCCCATTGCGAAACACCCGATACAGACAATTTACCATCTACGTCATTGATTACTAGGTCTCCTAAAGGAAGACCAGCTGCATCCGCATTATAACATGGATAGAACGCACCATGTGACATATCTTCATTGGCAGATCCACTAGCATCTACTGAAAATATTTTATATGCACCTTCAGCTTCTGGGTCAGTATGTTGAGCTTCATACATAATTACACCTTCAAATTCTCTTCCTTCACAATCATCCCAACCGATACCGGCAGCTTGATTAGTACAAGTAGTTACAGCTGTAAACTCTCCTTGCAAAGCTGATCTAAACACTACTGCAGAACTAACTACAGGAATAGAAAAAGAAGACCCAACATTACCATTTGGAATTGCAAAAGTAACTTTAAAGTTGTCCCCAACTTCTAAGTCCTCTAAAGACAATCCAGTAGCTGACAATGCCTCCGCTAATGTTATTGTAGCTTCCGCCGGGAAACTACTTACTGAAGGTAAAGATCCTGAAGCTCCACCAGAATGTGCAATATTAACATCTACTGTTCCTGGATTAACACCTCCGACAAACAGTGAGTAAGTAGCAATTGCTTCGTCAGCCATTGCAATATCATATTCACCAACAACATTAGCAACATTTACAATTGTACCTCCAACTGTAAATTCATTACCAGGATATGTAGTACCTTCAAAATCGTCTCCGATACAGCCTACTAGGCCAATAGAAATCAATGCAAATAAGAATAAACTTATTTTCGAAAAATTTAATATTTTCATTTTTAATAATTTTAATTTTTAATAATTTGATCTTACGATCAATTCTCTTCTTGATTAATTTCAATAAAAAAGTTTATTACACCCTTTTCTTTTTTAAAATTAACACCCTTTTCGCTTACGGCTTTTCTAATGATTTCAGGAAAATTCTTATCCTTATTTAAAGTCTTAGGAGTTTTATGAATCTCTAACAATTTAGAATTTATTAAAGTATAATAAACTTCTTTTTTTGTTATTTTATGCATTTTTTCTCCTATGTCTAATAAAGGATTATAAGTAGGTTTTCTGATTTTTGTCTTCAGTTTCTTCAATAATGGATATTTACCATCTACCATTACTTCTAAAAACACAAATTGATCACCATCATTTACTTGAATAAACTGTCTATGGAAATCATACTCATTATTATAGACTAGTAGACTATCTACATAATTTAGTGGCAACTCATATGTGACATCATTATCCATAATACGAATTGTATTTTCCACCAAGTCAAAGTTGATTTTTGCAATCTTCCTTGCCCCTCCATTTTTCAAGACTAAAATACCGCGAGAATATTTATGAAATAGTAATGAAGACCCTTTGTACTTAACAGGAGCTTTAATTTCTCTTACTCCTTTTCCGTATCTCAAATTCTCTGTAGAAAGATTGATACGATTAATATTATTGTCACCTGTCTGCGATAGCAATTCATTGCTACAAAAAAACAAAATGCAAAAAACTATATATGTACTAAAAGTCTTCATTATTATAATCATTATTTAAATGCCCAAAGTGCAACATCAAGTAAATCTCCTCCTTGAGCAGCTGTTGCCGCTTCAACATTTTCTCTATTCGTCTGTCTTTCACTTTCAGCATATAGGTATCTTTGCGGTACTGAACAAGATGGATTGAATCCATTATCACCACAGCCAGAAGAAGCAACTAAAGCAGGAAATCCTGTTCTTCTCCAATTTGTCCATGATTCGTGAAAGTTAAATCCAAAATATGCTTTATAAGCTTCAGTAACTATATTTTCAACAGAAGCATCTGAACTTGCTGTTGCAGCATAGCCATCGTCAACAACTCCTGACAACTCCATACTTGCTAATATCGCCTCTTCCAAAACAGCACTTGGATTTCCTCCACCTGATGCCATGGCTTCGGCTTGAATAAATTTAAGCTCTACAAAAGAAATAGTAGGCACTTTAGCATCACTTCTACCCCACACAAGAGTTCCTTGTGCACCATTAAAAAACGTCCACTGTGTACCATCAAATTCAGAATATGCAGGTAACCTTGGATCATTTTCCATCATAGCCGCAAATCTATCATCAACACCTAAAGTAGATGGTCTTTCGATACCAAATTTTGCCAATGACCAGTTTGCTGATTCAGAAACTTCAAATTGGAAACCACCTGCTTCAGCATTAGATGCAAAAGACATACCTACTTCAGCCATAGCTTTTGCCGCATCACCTCCATTTCTTTTTGATGTATGCATATAGTACCTCGCTTTTAATCCATGTGCAGTCTTGATCCAAGATGCAGCATCACCATCATACACTAAATCACCACCGAAGTATCCTCCTGCGCCACCTTCTAACTCACTAATAGCCTCAGACAATAAAGTCTGTACACTTCCATAAACAGATTCTTGAGAATCATATTTTGGAGTTAAATTATCAGTACCTTGAAAAGCTTCACTATAGGGAATATCTCCAAAAAACGAAGTTGCTTTTCCAAATTCGTTTGCCATAACTATCTTAGCTATAGCTCCGTAAATGGGTCTATCTTCCGAACCATTTATAATTACACTACAGCTTCTCAATACACCTGCATAAAGTCCAGTACCCCAGTAATTATTCATCACATCAGCACCCAACAGATAATTATTGTATGCCAATTGTTGCGCATCTAACCCAAAAAACTGTTGCGTCACTATACCTGCTACTCTATTCGGATTAGTTCCTTCATTAAATGCTGATTGTGCCAATATTTCAGGTAATTGTAGATTAAGGCTTACCTGAGTAGGATTATTCGGATCAATATTTACATCCGTTAAGCTTTCTGAACATGAGGTTACTATTAGTAACACAGATAGTATAGAAAGCATATATAAAAATTTCTTCATTTGTCTTGTTTTTATTTATTAGAAATTAAGTTTTACAGTAGCTGTATAACTTTTAGTATTTGGCATATTGAAATAATCCAATCCATATCCATTAGAATCACCTGTAAGGTTAGTCTCTGGATCAATACCAGGATAATCAGTACTTA
This sequence comes from Saprospiraceae bacterium, assembly GCA_036479655.1. Lineage (GTDB taxonomy): Bacteria > Bacteroidota > Bacteroidia > Chitinophagales > Saprospiraceae > CAJXUU01. Next base: position 3,025 of record JAZGFO010000013.1, on the reverse strand, counting down.
ACCATAGGTTTCTTCCTGTAAGAGATATTGTTGCTCCTTCAAAGACTCCACCTATTACAGATTCTGGCAATTGATAAGCCAATGTAAGCTCTCTTAATCTTAACCAAGAAGTATCAAAAATATTCATTTCTGAAATACCTCCAAATCCATATCTCACTCTGTAGTAATCAGAGAATGAGGCAGTTTCATCAGCATGTCCCAATGCTACTGCTGTCGTATTTTCAACATATATTGGCTCATCTGCAGAACCTGTATTCATAACACCATCAAATACTACTACATCGTCTCGCTCATCTGCTGATAATTCTGACGTGCCGAAATAATTAATAATACCACAAGTACCACACCACATGTCACCACCCTGTCTAATATCAAGAAGACCAGAAAGTGTAATTCCTTTATAGCTAAAGCTATTTCTGATACCCATTGTCCAGTCTGGATTAGGATCTCCCAATGCTTTCTTTATAGGGTCTGTCAATGGCCATCCGTCTGATCCAACAATAACCTGTCCGTTATCTGTTCTTTGCCATCCTGTACCATAAATAGAACTAAATGGTTTTCCTGGAACAACGTCTACAGAAGTAGATACAAATCCAGCCAAAAAGATATCTTCTACTCCATCAGCAAGAGATTCAACCAAATTTTCTGATTGTGAAAAATTTATACCTATATCCCAAGCAAAATTATCTGTTTGAATTGGTCTACCATCAACAACTAATTCAATACCTTCATTGGTAATCACTCCACTATTTTGTACAACATTTGCAAAACCAGTTGCAGCAGATATTTGAGTTGCGATAATCACATCCTCAGATCTTGAATTATAATAAGTAATATCAGCATTAAGTCTTCCTCGTAAGAATTTGAATTCTCCACCAACTTCAAAAGTTTTAGTTGCTTCTGGTTTCAATGCAGCATTACCTAACAAAGTAGATCTTTCAAATGCATTGAATCCAAAATTAGGAAAAGAAACTGTAGTTATAAACCCATCTCCACCAATTCCTGCTTGAGTAAATACATTCTGTGTAGCACTAATAAAAGCACTTCCACCATCATTACCAACTTTACCATATCCAACTCTCAATTTAGCGTAATCAAAAATATCATTATTTATATTTAATGCTTCTGTTAATACAAATCCTAAAGATGTAGAATAGGATTGAAATTGATTATTCGCTTCTGGTAAGATAGAAGACCAATCATTTCTAACCGTTAGATTAGCAAACAAATAGTCATTAAGTCCTATATCAGCAGTAGCATAAGCTCCATATAACCTTTTTCTAAGTGTTGCATTTCCAGCTACCACGTCAGTTGCATTACTAATATCAAAGAACCCAGGAACTGCTAATGTCGTTCCAGTTGCACTTTGGCTATTATAATTAGAATCAAATATATTGTATCCTATAAGTGCATTCAAAGAAAAATTGTCTGACAAATACTTATTATAACCTAAAGTAAAGTCAGTATTTATATCTCTATTATTAACTTTTCTCTGAAAAACTGATCCAGCAACTTGTCTAAATGAATTTGTTTGAATATCAAATCCTCCATTTCTAGCATCGGAGTATTGATCAACACCAACTTTACTTGTAAAAACCAAATCGTCTGTAATACTATAATTTACAAATGCATTACCTATCATTCTATTTACATCATCAACAAAAGGGTTTCTATTCACAGTCCAATAAGGATTGTCATAAATACCATTTCTATATGACCTCTGGTCTCCATTTTCTTGAACATAAGTAGATTCTTCATCAGCAGCAGCTTGTCCACTTAGTCCATTACCATTATCAAATGTAGAAGATGATCTCATCAATCCCAACATTACTCCATTAAGATTTGATCCCCTTTGTATTCTATTTCCTCCTGAAGCTGAATAATTAGCTGACATTCCAACTTTAATTTTCGAACTGAGCTCAGAATCTAAGTTTACTCTAAAAGAATTTCTCGCAAATGTAGAGTTAGGTACAATACCATTGCTTGACAATCTTCCCGCTGAAATAAAGTAAGATAATGCATCTGTACCTCCTGCAACTGAAGCATTTAAATCTACTGAGTTACCATCAATAAAGAATGTATATGGATCATATGTTTTAGCAGCAACACCATTTCCTGTTCCTTTTGCAACTAATGCACCATTTTTATTAAATGGGTAATCTTCAGCACCATCAAATTCTAAATCAGAAATTTTTGGCCCCCAACTAAATCCATTACCAGTTTCTGGTCCCATATAAGTAGGTACACCACCTAATACTCTTCCTTGTGCAAAAGTACTTTGTCTTGCAGGTAATTTATTAACTTGATCCAAAGAATAGCTTGTAGATACTGAAACTCTAGGTTTTCCAGAAGATCCTCTTTTTGTAGTTATAATTATTGCACCATTGGCAGCTCTTACTCCATAAAGTGCAGAAGCAGAAGGTCCTTTAAGAACCGTCATAGATTGGATGTCATTCGGATTCAAATCAATTACACGATTTGATTGATCGACACCATCAGTGGCATTACCAACAGAACCGTTATTAATAGGTACTCCATCAACAACAAATAATGGTGAATTAGTACCATTGACAGATGTATTACCTCTAATTCTAATATTTGCAGATGCTCCAGGTGACCCTGAACTACTTACAACAGATACACCAGCTACTTTAGAACTTAGTGCATTTACAAGGTTAACTTCCTTTGAACTAACGATATCATCAGCATCAACGTTTTGAATTGCATAACCGAGTCTTGCTTTGTTTCTTTCAAGACCACCAGCTGTTACCACAATTTCGTCAAGAAGTTGACCTTCAGACATTACAATAGCTACATGTGAGCTTGCAGAAATATCAATTTCTTGCGAATCGTATCCAGTATAGGACACTACAAGAGTTTGAGTACCATCCGGCACTTCTAAAGAGAAGCTTCCATCTATATCAGTAATTGTACCAACAGATGTGCCTTTTGCTAAAACATTGGCACCTATTAGGGTCTCGCCATCAGCATCAGTAATCATACCCGTAATTGTTCTCTGTGCAAT
>JAZGFO010000012.1:0-11330 GCA_036479655.1 Saprospiraceae bacterium | reverse complement strand
TGATATTAATATTGGTAATGATAAATGGGGTTTTCTTACTTCAGCCAGTTTTTCAGATTATAATGATTTAAGAACAGGAGCTAATCGAACGACTGAATTTCCTAATTTTGGAAAACGAGAATTTTATGTAGAATCAGAAGATGACCAAGACAACATCGTCTCCAATGCCAATCCCAATATACAAAAAGGAACTGCTTATAATCAATATGATTTTCTTCAAAAAATACTTTATCAACCATCTGAGGTTATCCGAATAATTGGAAATTTTCAATATTCGAGTAGTAGTGATATCCCTAGATATGATGCCCTTACAGAGCTAAAACAAGATGTATTTAGATTTGCAGAATGGAAATATGGGCCTCAAAAAAGATTTTTCTCTAGTTTGAGAATGGATATTAATAAAAAAACTAACTTTTTTGATAAAATAATATTTATTGCTGCCTATCAACGATTAGATGAAGATAGGATTGTAAGAAAATATAACAGTATATATAGAAGGACACAAGAGGAAGACCTTAAAGTGCTTAGTTTTACCTTTGATTTTCATAAATATTTAGACGAAGAAGAATCTTTTGAGATTAATTATGGTGCAGAATATAACTACAATAAACTAAAGTCAACTGCTTGGAATACTGATATTAAAACTTTAGAAAGGAGCAACGTATTGACACGATATCCTTCTGGTGGCAGCTCTACTAATAATGGTGGAGCTTATATATTAGTAAAGAAAAATTTAAAAAACATCAGTCTTTTTGGCGGTGTTAGATATAGTAATAGCAACCTAAACGTAAAGTATGACATTAAGGATGATCTTCCTTGGCCGATGAATTACTATCAAGGGGTAAGTAGTAATAATGCTGCGCTGAGTTGGTCATTAGGTTCTAAGATTAATGCTAATAATAATTGGAGTTTTCAAGGACAAATTTCTTCAGCATTTCGATCTCCAAATATTGATGATTTAGCAAAAATAAGAGTCAAAACAACTGAAATATCTGTACCTAATCTTGATTTGCAACCTGAAAAATCTATTAATGGAGAAATATCAGTATCAAAAAGCATTGCTGGGAAAACTAATGTATCAATAACTGGTTTTGTTACTGCTCTTAATGATGCCATTGTTAGAGAACAATTTACATTTCTAAATGGAGACAATTACCTTATTGACGAAAATGATACCTTATATACTATTGCCAATGTGAATGCTGCAAAAGCGAAGGTTAAGGGATTGTCAATAAACCTTCAATCTTCAATTAGTAAACATATAGGACTGAAGGGGTCGGTTAGTTACATTAGAGGATTTAGTACTGATAATCAACTTTCAGAAAGCCCATTGTCACACATTCCTCCATTGTATGGAAAACTGTATATAACCTACACGGACGATAGTCAATCTTTGCAGTTTGGTGGACTTTTTAATGCAAAAAAACCATTAAATCAATACGGAGGTTCTGAAGATAATATCGAAAACGCAACACCTCAAGGTACACCATCTTGGTATATCCTTAATATGTACTATAATCGAAAATTATCTTCAAAACTTTCTGCCTCTTTTGGATTTGAGAATATATTAGATATTCATTACCGACCATTTGCATCTGGAGTAAGTGCCCCCGGACGAAATCTTATTGTGTCAGTAAATTATAAATTTTAGAACAATTAGTTAATTCTCTCTATTTGAGCACCCAAAGCGTTTAATCTTGTATCAATATTTTGATAACCTCTATCTATTTGATTTATATTATGAATTAGACTTTCGCCTTTGGCAGACATAGCAGCTATAAGTAATGATACTCCTGCTCTTATATCTGGTGAACTCATTTCAATAGCTTTTAATTGAAACTTTCTTTCCAGTCCAATAACCGTTGCTCTATGTGGATCACAAAGAATAATCTGAGCTCCCATATCTATTAATTTATCAACAAAAAACAATCGACTTTCAAACATTTTTTGATGGACAAGTAAACTCCCTCTCGATTGAGTGGCAGTAACAAGAATAATACTCATCAAATCAGGTGTAAATCCTGGCCATGGAGAATCATAGATAGTCATAATCGAACCATCAATAAAGCTTTGAATCTCATATAGATCTTGGGCAGGAATATGTATTTGTGTGTCAGTAATATTCATCTTGATTCCTAATTTTTGGAACGTAGATGGTATGTTACCTAAGTCAGGAAGAGAAATGTCAGTAATTGTAAGATCTGACTTGGTCATAGCAGCCATTCCTATAAAACTACCTATCTCAATCATATCTGGCAAAACTTTGTGATCGGTGCCACCTAGTTTTTCTACACCCTCAATTGTGAGTAGATTAGATCCTATTCCTTGTATTTTAGCTCCCATTCTATTGAGCATTTTACACAGTTGTTGTAAGTATGGCTCGCATGCAGCATTATATATTGTAGTGGTTCCTTCAGCGAGAACGGCTGCCATTACGATGTTTGCAGTACCTGTTACTGATATCTCATCCATGAGGATAAATGAACCAATTAGTTGTTCTGCATGTAGATAAAACTGCTCGCCAGTGTTATCATATTTAAATTCTGCGCCAAGTTTTTTAAACCCTAAAAAGTGAGTATCCATTCTTCTTCGACCTATTTTGTCTCCACCAGGTTTTGGAAGGTAAGCTTTTTTGTACCTTGTAAGCAAGGGACCCATTAGCATTACAGATCCTCTGATTCGCTTGGCATGAGTAAGGTATTCATTAGAAGAGAAAAAATCTAAATCTATGTTGTCTGCCTGAAAAGTAAATTCATTTGGACTATGTTTTTCAATTTTGACACCTAACCCTCGTAGTAATTCTATTAATTTTCTGATGTCTACAATATCTGGAACATTAGAAATTCTTATTTTTTGATCTGATAATAATACTGCAGAAAGTATTTGTAATGCTTCGTTTTTTGCACCTTGAGGCACAATACTACCAGATAGTTGGTGTCCACCTGCTACTCTAAATGACTGTGATGACATGTTTTATAATTTATTGGTTATCTTGTTTTGATGTAATCATATGTATAATAGTGACAAATATATTAAATAATTATTTAATACCAATATTTTTATTGACTAAGGTAATTTCCTTCTTGGTCTTTTGTTTTATTTGACAACCTCTACCCATTCTCCTTTGGTCTTTGCTTGGATTTCATTGTCATACATAGCCTCTACATAAGTAGGGGAGAGATAAAATTTTCCTGCATATGTTGCATTGAGAGATACAGTATAAGTTAGTTTCTTTTTGTTGTGTATATCAAAAAAGGTATATACTCTATCGTCTCTAAAATCTCTATATTCGAAAGGACTATTTTTTTGCGTGTTTTTTATTGAAGACATTCTTGAATTTTGGATTTCCCAACCAGAAGGAAAGATTTGAGATAGTGCTACTTCATCTATTTTGTACCCTCTTGATCCGATATTTGTAACATTAACAATTGCTATAAAATCAGTTCCTTGTTTTATCTTTGTATGGTCGATTGGTTTTCCGTCAGTATCTCTATAGTCCACCTCAAGTGATAGATGTTTGCTGTATGCATTTTCTTCACTGCCGGGAGGTAGTTGACCACTGAGTACAAACCTAACATACATTATAGTAGTTGAGGTGTTTTTTACTTTTATTGATTTGTCATTTTGTTCAACATTTATAGATTTTTGGATTGTTGGTTTTGATGTATTTCCTTTTACAGTTGGCAAACTATTAACAGTATATTCATATTTGAGATCGTCTTTTTGATACACAGCCATAAACTTTCCAACACTCAATAGTGCATATGCTGTTGTTTGTGTACTGTACCATCTTTTAGAAGCCATTTCTCTACTTATTGTTTTAATTAATTGTGCTGTTTCTGCCTTATTTCCAATGATCTGTTGCGCTTCTGCCATCATAGCAAGGTCTCTAATTTCAGAACCATAAGTATTTCCCGTTTCAATATAAGGTTTGACATTTAAGTTACTGTTAGATACTAAATCTTGTGCGATTTTTTTCTTACCTATGAGGGCATATGCTGCTGCTAACATGTGCGAAGATGCTGAGGTTAGATTTTTTTTAGATCGCATTCTGTTCATCGCTCCGATATTTGGACTACCAGCAAGAGCAAGTGTATATAACCTATAGGCTTGAGTTGAAAATTTATACCTGTTTTTTTCATTGCCACTATCAGGTAATGTGTAAGAAGTCGCTTTGTTGTCTTGGTATTTGATAAATTCTTTGATTATACCATCTGGTATTAAATATCCTTTTGTTTTTGCTTCCAATAGGAAATGTCCAGCATAATTAGTTCCCCATTCGTTGGCTTTGGTGTTTCCTGGCCAATAACTAAATCCTCCATTTGATAGTTGAAAAAGTGATAATCTTTCGATTCCTCTTTTAATATTATTTTCTGTTTTAAATGTTTCTTTTTCATCCAATTCTGCAATTTCACTTAAGTACAATTGAGGAAAAACAGATGAGGTAGTTTGTTCTACACACCCATAAGGATATCTAATCAGATACTTAAGACGTTTACCAAAATTCATTGGTGGAATATTGCTTAATTCTAGTACGCCCTCATTAGTACCATTGGTACCAAATAATTCATATTTTATTGACCATTTTTCACCTGGTTCTATAGTAGCTTCAAAAACTTTTGATGTATATGGATTTGGATTTCTGATGGTAATATTTACTTCTTCATAGGCACCTTCTCCATTACCTTTAGCGCTCACTTTAATTTTTGCTTGCCCCATTTGATTTCCTACTTTCATATCAAAATAGGATTGTTGATCTCCAATATTATCAAAATGTAGGGATTGATTATTTTCACCAATGATAGATATGTTACTTGATGTTTCGACACTAACATTTACATCTTTAATACTATTTTTCATTGCAAATATATTGGTAGGTAATGCTAATTGTTCTCCAGGACCTAAGACCCTAGGGACAGTCGCTAATATCATTAATGGTTTTTTAACAGGTGTTGTTTTGTCTGTTTTACCATATGCTTCATTGTTTCTGGCAACAATCATTGTACGTACTGAACCTATATAGTTAGGCATTGATATTTTATGACTTTGATGTTCTCCAGCAGCAAGGTGAAATGGACCTAAATGTCTGATCACAGGTACAAATCTATTGGCTTTTTTATTTTTTTTGTTGCTTCCTAATGCAGCATCTCCACCGATTGATATAAGTCTATCAATATTGCCACCATAACTATTGAGTACCATGTTATATATATCCCATGTCTTAACTCCCAACGCTTGTTTTGCGTAAAAATGATTCCACAAGTCTGGTGTTTTATACCGAGTTAGGTCTAATAATCCTTCATCAACAACGGCTATTGTATATGACATAGGTTTACCATTTTCTTCTGAAATATTAACTTCAAAAATTTCATTGGGACGCAATGATTCTGGCATATCAAGAATAGGCTTGATTTGAGAAGCCTTACTTATAACTGATACAGGTACAATACCATACATTCTTATTGGAAGATCATTTTCTCCATTATTGTGTTGTTGGATTAGATGTGCATGAATGTATATATTAGAGTTCATTTCGATATCAGTAGGTATGTTGATTCTGGTTTCATTAACCATACCATCTACCCAATATGATTGTAATACTTTTTGACCGTTTTCTATAGAGATTAATATTTTAGAACCCTTATTAGATGGAATATTGACAGTGATATTTTCTCCTACATTATAGGACTTTTTATCTGTAGTAAATGACAACATTTGTGGTCCATCTTGTTTGCCTCTTGAGCTCCATGAATATCCTGTATAGAACAAATCACCTGTACAGTGACCTGTAACCTCATCACAGACTCTAATCATATAGTTTCCATATTTTTCGAATTCTAAATTATGTACTGCTTCTCCTTTGCTATTTGTAACAAGAGTAGATTTTTTAACAGCTCCATTGTGCGTAGCAGTATTGTAATTATATTTATCATTATAGCTATTGGCATACCACCAATTCCATTCTGCACGATATAGCCCTACTGATAACTGTCTATTTGCTATAGGCTTTCCATTGGCATCTAATACTATTATAGGTATATCTGTTGGTGTATTATTTTTGATAAATTTTCCTCCCCATCTACTATTGGGTATTTTTATTCCTACATAAGAACTATACAGATCTGCCTTGACACTAAAATTATCTTCACTAAAATTACCACCTTTTTCAAATACTTTAGTTTTAAAATTAGCAATTAATTTTCCTGGTGCTAACCATTTTTTATTTTCTAAAATTTCAATATTTGCATTTCCTTGTGCACTTAGTTTATCATCAAATATGGTTATTGGTTGTGGATCGATTTTTCTTGCAGGATCATCAAATATGTATTTACTATATCCTTTAAAATTTGTCTTGATTGGAGATATTTGCATATCTACTTTTGCTTTTAATCCATTTGCAGGAGCTCCATGTAACCATTTTGATATCAACTGTATCGACTGATTTTTGTGAAGGGCTAATGACGCATCCTCATTAAGATCGTATTTTATTTTTAATCTATTAGGTTTTACGGTTTCTACTTTAAGTGTTTTCCGAAATTTTGCACCTCCTACACTTATTTGTGCAGACCAGTTTCCTGTAGGGTCTTTTGGTGATGTAGGAATTTTGAAATTATAAACATAACCTATATGTGTAGTTGTCGTTTCTGTATATTTTTGTTTTCCTCTAGCATCTGTAATTTTAATTTTTATAGGATGTTTTGCAGGAAGTTTAGCGTTTTTATCTTCAAGAACAAAATTTAGAAATATTGTATCTCCAGGTCTCCATACACCTCTTTCACCGTATATAAATCCGTCTAACCCTTTATTTTTTGATTTTCCTGACACTTCAAATTCACTTAGCGAATTCGCATGTTGATCTTGCATATTTAGATATCCAAAATCTCCATTGTGTTTGATAATTACAAATGACGGCTTACGCTTAAGTGTGGTATTCGACATACCTTTTGACCCAGTTGATGTTTTTGTTATTAATTGTTGTTGATAATCATAATAGGCGATTTCTGCACCTACTAGTGGCTCTATTGTACGAAGGTCAGATAAGATCAAATTGACATTGTTATTCTTAGATCGTTTTGATATTATTCCAATATTTGATGCCAATACATTTCTTTTTATGACTTTTGACTTGTTATAATATCCTTGTTTGCAAGGGTTAGTTCTGTGGCTCCATTCATATCCTTCATATCTTGGATTTGTAGTAATAGATATTATTTCATCTCTAATTGCAAGCGGTTGAATATCCGTTTTATTATCTTTACAAGAATAGTTTATCACATCTGCTTTTTTAAATCCAATTCTTACTTGATATATAGAACCCGGATCTGGAGAAATTATCTTATTAAGATCTAGTGCATATCTGACAAATTTTGCGTCATTTATTTCAGTATTGAGTTCAGTAAGATTGATATGTTGCTGATGTACAATCCTTCCTACAGATTCTAATCCATAAGAAGCACCTAAACGATTATATTGTAAAAACTGCAGTACATTATCATCAAATATTTTGAATATTTCGATTGTTGCTCCTTTAAGATTTATTGCTTCAAATGGAAATATGATTTCGTCATTGTGTGGCACGATTACGCCTTCTCCTGTGAGTCTGACTTCAGGCTTTATAGGATCAAATGATAATTCTTTAGTGTATTTAGCACGTAAATTTTCTCCTTTATTGTTTTTTATCCCTTTCTCAACTATTATAGTAAATGGACTTTTAACATTATTTTGCAAATAGACTTTTATTTGTGAGCCAAGGATATCATATTTTATTTTTCCTTTGTACGTCTCAATATGGATTAGCCCATCTAACAATTGTGTGCGTTCTATTGGATTAGAGAATGATATATCTATCACTTTATTATTTCCACTTTGAGTTTTGGCTTGAATTGTTTTATAAATACCTCGTCCAAAGATATTTATTGTTTTTGAGCCTTTAAATTTTGATGTAGAACTATGGTCATTCCATTCGATCATTATTTTTGAGGATTCTTTATTGCGTTGCACATTTAATATTTCAAAATGGTGGCGATGTTGACTATGAGTCCATAATATATTTATTTTACTATTGTTTTTTTGATGTGCAGAAAGGATAGCTTCTACTTGTTTGTCATCGACAATGTCAGAAGAATTTATCCAACCACTAACTACAAGTAGGTCGTCTTCAATATTTTCATAATTTATATTGTCAATATTGATGTTAAAGTCTAATGGTTGTGTGGAAAAGGGAATATTCACTTTGCGAAGATTTTGTGGTACATCTTCAAATAGGTTTTCCAATTTTATTTGCACATCAAAATGTGTATCATAAGGAAGCTTATTTGCTGGGACAAAAGTAATTGTCCTGCTATCTTTCCAATATGCTCTTCCCTTTATATCTGGGCTGATTTTTATAATATTATTGTCCACGTTTTCTCCAACTTTTTCTTGAGCAATTATAGGACCAGAAAACCTAAATATTAAATTTTGAGAAACGGAGATATTACTTTGGGTGTGCTCAGATAAATATGCACCAAAGGCTTCGTCGATTTCCAATGTTCTTTTTTCAATATTTTGTTGAGATGGTTTGCAAGCAAATATTGTAAAGACAGCTAAAAAGAATAGGATTGATTTTTTCATAATAAATTATTTGTACGAATAATCAACAATTAGAGTTTGAAGAATCTATTGAGTCAATTATAAAAGTATTATACTACAAATATTGAAATTAATTTATTCCCAACAGTTATATAATATTATTCGTAGGGATTTTATTATTATTCGTTAGGAATATTAATTTGGGACATAGCTTTAACTACTGCATTTTCAATATTTTGGTATGGTAGTTTTTCTTTACCTCCAAATATTATCATCATTGCTATATAGGAAGAATCACTATTTAGTAATTTTTCTTTAATTATTGATTGATTAAGTCGGTATGCTTCTCGAAGCTGTCGTTTTAGTCTATTTCGATCTACCGCTTTATTAAAATTTCGCTTAGAAACAGAAACTCCAGCTTGGCATTTGGCATAGTTAGAATTACTATGTATTAAGAAATGTATCCTTATTGGATAGGCCTTGACAATACGCCCTTCTGCAAAAATCTGTGCAATTAGTTTTCTGCTTTTTAATTTTTCGCTGTTGGGGTATTTTAGTTTTGTATCCACAGTATGCAAAATAGAAAATTCCGCATAAGAGTAGTGTCTCCTATCCGGAATATTCATGATTTTCAATTGCTTGTATTAAACTGCAATTGAAAAGAAAAATCAATGAATTAGCTAAAAAGCTATCTCAGATTGATTTTATTTTAATCTAGTTTCGTCAGAAACAGTTAATTTAGCTCTTCCTTTAGCTCTTCTTCTTGCCAATACTTTTCTACCATTTTTAGTAGACATTCTTGATCTGAATCCATGCTTGTTAACTCTCTTTCTTCTTGACGGTTGAAAAGTCCTTTTCATAATTTCTATTTATATTATCAGCTATTTTTATAAGGGAGTGCAAAGGTAAGTATTTATTACCAAAAAAGATGCATTTTATGAGTAATAAGTTGAAAAATATATGATTACAACTAAAATGATGAAAGTTGTTATTTTTTTGTATTAAGTGTTTTTGCAACTTTCTAATCCCAAAATATTAGTTTTTAATTTTTTATAAACGTTGTTTTAATGCATTTGCTTTTTGTAAAGGGATAAAGTCAGCGTCAGAATTGGTCCAAAATTGTAATGCAACATCTAAATATTTTTTAGCGGCTACTTGGTTTTCTTTTTCTACGAGAAGTGCCATTTGTAAGTAATAGATCGGTTTGTCTGGCTTTTTATCAATTGCATTTTGGAGTATTTTTTTTGCAGTTTTTATATCACCAACTTTCTGATACATTTTACTAATAAACAGGTTGTCATTAATTGTTTTTTTTAACTTTCCTTCATCATCTTCTATGTTAGAAATACATTCTTTATAGTTGCCATCTGCATATAACTTTAAAACCTCAAAATATTTTACAAATCCTTCGCCATATGTTTTATATGACTCACTACATAATTTATAGTCTTCCAGATTCATTGTCATTTGATAACCCAATTTTAATGCTGACGAATTAATCCAACAATGATAATTTTTAGCATCCATAGGGGAATATTTTTTTATTTCTTCTAAAGAAGCAGCAATCCTACTTGTTTGACCTACAGATTGAAAAATATCATTTTTCATAGTAAAAGTTGTCATGATTACTCTATTGACTGGCGACAATTTAATTGCATGTTTTTCATAGCTTTTAATGGTTTCGAGAGCTTTAGTATTTTGACCTGTCAATTGTAAAAAGTACGTTTTTATCCACATATAATTTAAAGTGTCTACAAGTGTGGACGATTGTTGTATTCCATTTTCCAAACGATCCAACGCTTTCGTTATTTCTAAATTTTTAAATTCTATATATGATAATCGTGTTTGAATTTTTGAACTAAGGGGATTAATAATTTCCTCATCGAGCAATAATTCCTTCGCTTCTAGTAGCCTTCCTTGTTTTTCATAGATAGTGGCATATTTAAATTTATCTTGAGCTCTGTTTGGAAATTCTTTAAACAAGTTATCTAAAGTTTTTTCTGCCTCATCATATTCTTCATTGTTGAGATATATTTCATAAAGAGAAAGTAAACCTTTTTCAACATTGCCATTTTTTATTGCCTTCTTCATTAAAGCTTTAGTAGAATCAGCGCCATAATTTGCATCATATATTCCTTGTAAGATGGAATAAGGCTCAAAATCGTATGGATATAATTTCAAACGAATTTCTTGTAATTTATAATATGCAGGAAGATCGTCAGAGAGGTAATGAAGCATACCTTTTGGAGCAAATTGCATTCTCTCTGGTAGTGAACTCCCATATTTAACTGCTTTTTTTACATATTCTTTTGCTTCTTCTTTTTTACTATCCCAAATAATGGATCAGCTACGTAGTAGTAGCACATTGCACATAATGGATCTTGACTAACTGCCTTTTTAGCTAATGTTATTACATCCTTAAGTCCTGTTGTTGGGTTATTAAAATATTCAATTCTTGATTGCGTATAGGACTTTAAGGCTTCCTGATTATTTGATATCAAAGAAGATGTAGGCAGTAAGATTTGATTTTCAATAGTTTCTACAGGATTAGGAATGTTAACACTTATTTGGCTGGAAATTTCATCTATTGCTGAGTAGGGATCTTCATTTAGTGCATATAAGTCTATGATAGATTTGCTATCCCCAGTACTATATAGGTTTCCTTTAAGTTCATATTGATTACCCAATTTTTTGTAGGAAATTCTACTGAAATAGTCATTTCTTGATTTTTGAGCAATTGATCTCTGCATTCCAATATT
>JAZGFO010000011.1:0-5345 GCA_036479655.1 Saprospiraceae bacterium | reverse complement strand
TTATATTATATTTTCGATTTGGCGAATGTAAAGAGAATTTTGTTATAAAGTTGCATGTAATAAGATGGTATAATATATAGTTGTTGGGTTAAGAAATAATACGACAAATTGTCATAATTTAAACCATTGGTACAGAATGTGCATTATATTAGTGGACTTACTATCTTTGTAGTCATTACAATTGATAACGACAATAAAAATTCGGTTCGCCGGAATAAAATAATATAACATGCTTAAATTTTTTAAAAATCTATTTGGGACAAAATACGATAGAGATGTCAAGAAATATACTCCTGTAGTAGAAGAAATTAATCAACATTATGGGACTTACACCAATATCTCAAATGATGAATTAAGAAATAAAAGTCTTGATTTTAGAGAAAGAATCAAAAATCACTTAGCTGGCATTGATGTAGATATTGTAAATCTTAAAGAAAAAGCTGCCAATGAGTCAGACCTAAACCACAAGGAAGAATTGTTTTTGGATGTTGATAATTTGATTAAAGAAAGAGATAAGCACTTAGAAGATATTTTAAAAACAATATTGCCAGAAGCATTTGCAGTTGTAAAAGAAACTGCAAGAAGATTTACAGAAGAAGAAGGATTGGTCGTTACAGCAACTCAACATGATAGAGAAATAGCAGCCTCTAACGGACATGTAACAATAGACGGAGATCAAGCGACTTATCATACTACATGGATGGCTGCAGGTGGAGAAGTAAATTGGAAAATGGTACACTATGATGTACAGCTTATTGGAGGCATGGTACTCCACGAAGGTAAAGTTGCAGAAATGCAAACGGGAGAAGGAAAAACATTAGTAGCTACATTACCAGCATATCTTAATGGTTTATCAGGAGAAGGAGTACATGTAATTACAGTAAATGATTATTTGGCAAGACGGGATAGCGAATGGATAGGACCAATTTTGCAATTTTTATTATTGACTATTGATTGTATAGATAAGTATAGACCTCACTCTACAGGGAGAATAGAAGCCTATAGTGCTGATGTAACTTATGGCACCAATAATGAATTTGGTTTTGATTATTTAAGAGATAACATGGTAAAATCAGCCAAAGAAGTTGTGCAAGGTAAGCATCATTTCGCTATGATTGATGAGGTAGATAGTGTACTAATTGATGATGCTCGGACACCACTGATTATATCAGGACCAGTACCAGAAGGATCAGAAGAACAAGAATATCAAGAACTCAACCCTAAAATATTAAATCTTGTTAATGCTCAAAAGAAGATGGCAACCAAATATCTTTCAGAAGCAAAAAAATACATAGGTGAAGGTATTGATGGAGCAGAAGAAGGAGAAGGCGGAATAGCATTGTACAGAGCACACAAAGCAATGCCTAAGTATAGACCACTTATTAAATATTTGAGTGAAGATGGAATCAAGGTAATCTTGCAAAAAACTGAGAATTTTTACATGCAAGAGCAAAATAAAAGAATGCACATTGTTGATGCTCCATTGCTATTTACTATCGATGAGAAAAATAGAAATGTTGAATTGACAGATAGAGGTGTTGATTTTTTATCTAAAGCAGAAAATGATAATAATTTTTATTTGATGCCAGATATTGCTTTAGAAATGCAACAACTTGCAGAGAGAGAAAATGCGGAGGGTGTCAAGCTTAAAGAAGAACGAGAAAACTTAATTAATGATTATTCAATAAAAAGTAGAAGGTTACACTCTGTGTCACAATTACTAAAAGCATATACACTATTTGAAAACAATCAAGAGTATGTAGTGGTAGATAATCAAGTAAAAATCGTGGATGAATCTACTGGTCGTATGATGGAAGGTAGAAGATATTCTGACGGATTACACCAAGCATTAGAAGCAAAAGAAGGCGTAGAACTTGGAGAAATCACACAGACTTATGCAACGGTAACCCTGCAAAACTATTTTAGAATGTATCACAAATTATGTGGTATGACAGGTACAGCAGAGACAGAAGCAGGAGAATTATGGGAGATATACAAGTTAGATGTAGTAGTAATACCTACTAATAGACCTATAGTTAGAGATGATAGAGATGACTTGGTATATAAAACAGCAAGAGAAAAATTTAACGCAGTAATTGATCAAATCGTAATATTGTCCGAGCAAGGAAGACCTATATTAGTTGGTACAACATCTGTCGAAATTTCAGAATTGCTTTCAAGAATGTTGAGCATCAGAAATATAAAGCACAATGTTTTGAATGCCAAACAGCATGAAAAAGAAGCTGATATTGTTGCCGAAGCAGGTAAATCAGGAAATGTAACTATCGCCACTAATATGGCAGGTAGGGGTACGGATATAAAATTAAGTGACGAAGTAAAAAGTGTAGGTGGATTGGCTATAATAGCTACAGAGCGTCATGATTCTCGAAGAGTGGATAGACAACTTAGAGGTAGGGCAGGAAGGCAAGGAGATCCTGGGTCATCACAATTTTATGTATCTTTAGAGGATAATCTTATGAGATTATTTCAATCAGAGCGAATAGCTGCTATGATGGATAAAATGGGCCATAAAGAAGGTGAAGTAATCCAAGCTGGTATGGTCACTAAATCTATAGAAAGAGCACAAAAGAAAGTTGAAGAAAATAATTTTGGAATTAGAAAGCGTTTATTGGACTATGATGATGTCATGAATATCCAAAGAGAAGCGATCTATAAAAAGAGAAACCATGCACTGCAAGGCGAACGATTAGCTGTCGATTTGCACAATATGTTTGAAGGATTAGTTGATAGCATCATTCTTGATAATAGGCAAAATGGTAATTATGAAACATTCAGAAATGACTGTCTTACTATGTTGAGTCTTGACCCTCAATTACCCGAGCATGATTTTTTAAATCAAAACGAAAATGACCTTCTTACTACTTTTGGCAACGAAGTAGTAGAAGCATATAATAATAAAAGTACACAAATAGCACAGTTTTTATTACCGGTAATTCAAAGAGTATATGATAACGAGGGGCATAAATATAAAAGAATTTCTGTACCATTTACAGATGGTAGACCTAAGCCACTCTCTATTGCCGCTGACTTAAAAGAAGCGATTGATAGTAATGGTAATAGCATAATGGGTGATATCGAAAAAGCAGTTATGTTGGCTTTAATTGATGACAACTGGAAAGAACACTTGAGATCAATGGACGAATTGAAAGATTCTGTACAGTCTGCTTCATTTGAACAAAAAGATCCTCTTGTTATATATAAAATGGAGGCTTATAAATTATTCGAACAATTAATTTATAAAGTTAATCGTGATGTAGTCTCTCTACTTATGAATGGTAAATTATACTTACCTAATCAAGATGGAGAATTGAAGGAAGCTAAAGAACAAAAAACAGACCTGACCAATGTGCGCACAAGTAGATCAGATCAAGCTATAAAACAAGCTGCAGCAAATGCTGGAAGAGCACCACAAAAAGTTGAAACGTTTAAAAGAACTGAAAAGAAAGTTGGACGTAACGAACCTTGTCCTTGTGGTAGTGGAAAAAAATATAAACAATGTCATGGCAAAGCATAATATATAATCATTATTGTGAAAACCATATTGAAAATACAATAGATAAATAAACTATGATAAAACTAGGAAAGGGTTTTAAAATATACGATAATAAGAACAAAGAAGTTAATGACATGCTACATGGACTCCAATCTAAAGTAGACTCATTATTAACACCAATAAAAATTGAAGATAAATTGGCAAAAATTCGCACTATCGTGAAGGGAATTCAAAATAAAGATAGTTAGATACTGTATAGTATAAATAATTGATTTTTTGAATTATTAAAGTACTAATCAGCATGCGTTAAGCCACCTGTTTTATTTAATATTGTCAATTGTGGGCCATAGCATTTTGCCATGTTTTCTTTAGTAAAAGTTTTCTTAGTATCGCCATATGCTATCAATCGTTGATTTAGAAGAATTACTTTATCAAAATAGTCTTCTATTGTAGATAGATCATGATGAACGACCAAAACAGTCTTCCCATCTTTCGCCAGTTTTTTGAGTATGCTGATAATTTTTTCTTCGGTGAGAATATCAACACCTACAAATGGTTCATCAAGGAAGAATATATCAGCTTGTTGGCACAGTGCTCTTGCTATGAAAACCCTTTGTTGTTGACCTCCAGATAGCTGACCAATTTGCCTGTCCGCAAGATTAGCAATTCCTATTTCTTCTAATGCATGAATAGCAATTGTTTTATCATTTTTATTTATTCGTTGCATTATTTTTTTGTGTGGATACCTTCCCATAAGTACAACATCTAATACTGTTGTAGGAAATGTCCAATCTACATCATCTCTTTGTGGGACATAAGCTACTTGTTTTCTAACATCTTCAATAGATTTGTCATCAATAGTTATTGATCCAGAATTAATGTCTATAAGTCCTAAAATAGATTTGAATAATGTAGATTTTCCAGCACCATTTGGACCAACAACTCCGTAAAGACTACCTTTTTTTATTTCTAAAAATATATTAGTTAATACCCTTTTACGTTCATAACTTACCGATAGTCCTTTAACACTAATATTTCCAATATCTACTTTTGCATAGCTTTTATCAAACTTTGTTATTAAGAAAAATAGACCACCTGCCATTAGCAACGCTACAAGTCCCAACAGTTTATAATTTGCTGTAGTATCATCAGTATCGATCTTAGTCGTTGTTATTTTTCCTCTACTCAAAGCACTTACTATTACATCAGTATTGTGTTTGAGCATGTCATAATAGCTATGAGCATCACTATCCTCATCTCCTATGGAGTCGGCAAATAATTCTCCGCCAATGGCAACATCATTGTCAGTTGCTATTTGTTGGATAACCTTAGGGTTTATTGTGCTTTCTATAAAAATAGCAGGAACACCTGTCGCTTTTATTGCTTCTGCAACTCTAACCATATCAGCGGTCTGTGTCTCTGCTTCTGTACTTATTCCTTTGAGTGCATTTAGTTTTATTTTGTACCGTTTGCCATAGTAAGCAAATGCGTCATGAGAAGTAACAAGCATTTTTTTCTCTTTAGGAATCTTGTTTATTTCTTCTTGGATATATGCATCAAGCGCTGTAATTTTTTGTCGATACTTTCTATAATTATTTAGATAATACGTTTTGTTGGAAGGATCATTTTCTATTAATGCATCTTTTATATTTTGGATATATATAAGACCATTACTAGCCGACATCCAAGCATGTGGATCGGAAGCATTATGATATTGATCACTCTGAATAGGTTTTACTCCTTGCGTAATAGTATAGACTTTTGCATCTGTATTTGCAGCTTTGATAAGACTATTGATCCAACCTTCAAAAGTTAATCCATTTAATAATAA
>JAZGFO010000010.1:0-64152 GCA_036479655.1 Saprospiraceae bacterium | reverse complement strand
GCATCTAAACTACCTTCAAATAATGGCTCTAATATTGTCCCGCCTACTGGACATGCACAATCTTCGATTACTGGTGCTGATTTTGACTCAACGTTTATTGTGCCCCAACAACTCACACCTGAATCTGGATCAATAATAGAAACTGTATAAGTACCTGACTGTGTAATTTCAACACCAGTAAGTCCTTCAATTTCGATAATATAATCATCATAACATCCATAAGGTCCACCTTCCAAAATCATATCAGCAGTAATTATTGCAGTACAATCCTCTGCTGACATAGAAATATTCAAATTATTATTGCAAGCCAAATTAGATGTTGGATTAGCATATTCTAATACTTCTATATCAAAAGAACATTCAGAAGTATTGCCATTAACATCAGTTACAATAAAAGTATTTGTCGTGATCCCCATTTCATAATAAACACCTGAAGGTAATCCAGATGTTTGCTCAATAACTGGACCTGCCTCTGCATTAGAAAACAATATAACAGCTAAACCGCCAAATGGGCCAATATTATCAATATCCGTAGGCTCTGCACTTACACAAGGTACTGGTGCATTTCCTGAAATAAATGATGATTCTGTTTCTCCAGCATTATTATACCCAATTATAAAGTTTTGAGTATTCGCTGCTTTTAATTCTAACACATAATTCATACCTACTGGTATAGTAGCTTCAATAGTTGTATTAAGAATAGTTGTATTCATGCCAGATGGTACACTTACATCAGATGTAGCGATTAGATTCATATTAGCATATACAAATGCATCATTTGGTGCTATAGTGTATATATTAACAGTTACAACTTCATTGCTACCTGAATTAAAAATTCCAAAATTAACTTGCGATATTTCTACTGGCACTAAAATATTATTATCAAAATATCTTAAGTGATTTGAAGTATTATTACCACAATCTAATGCAGTATTCACAAGTGTTTCATTAATTGCTTGACTCATTTCTCCGTCAATAGTTCCGCAATTATCCATGTAAGATATTGTATAATATACTATTGCATTACAGTCACCAGGATCTAATCCAACTTGAATATCTTGAGGACAATCTATGACTGGAGGTTCAGTATCACCAACAGTAATCTCAAATGAGAAACTACTATTAGGACAAATACCAGCTTGACTACTTGTAAATGTTCCTATTGGAAAAGGCGAATTAGCTGTTGCGTTTGAATTTTCACCATCTAATGCATTTGCTCCACTGTAAGTAAAATCAGCATCAGAAAAACTTCCAGCATTTGGTGCAGTATCAGAAACTCTATAAGCCCATCCATCAAGATATTCCCATGTTTCACCATTTCCGTCTACATTGATATCACCAAAAACATCTACTACTTGACCATTGCAAAATACTTCTAAAGCATCATCACCATTAACATTAGCAGCACCGTCAACATAATCAGGTTCAAAACCAAAAAACGTATTAAACTCTGTAAGATTAGCTGCTAAGTATATATATGTACCTGCATCTACTGCATCGGCAGGAAAAGTGTATTCTTGTCCATCAGAACCTCCACCATTGTTTGCACTACCAAATCCGTAAACACTTAAATCTGGAATGTAAGCTAAAGCATATAATTCTACTGCTTTAGGTTGTCCTCCCATAAGCGGCCCATCAATTACACCTGAAATCATTAAGTTTCCACAACCAGCAATTGTATTAGTAACCGTGTAAGTACCTCCAATTGTTGCAGTTACATCTATTTCTCCTGTACTTGGATCTAAAGCCAAGCCGGCAGCATTTCCTTCTGTAACAGTGTAAGTTCCGTCTTCTCCTGTTGTGTGCATTGCTAATATACTTGCCACATCTGGACAAACTGAGGTAGCATTATAAAAGAATTCCGCATCTCCTGGCTCTTCGAAGAAAGTAAGATTTATTTGGTCGTCAAAACCTGTACATGCTGAAGCAGTAGAAGTATAAGTAAGTACAACAGTACTACCCTCTTCTGAAGCATCTGGTGTATACACAGCCGTTGGACTACTTGTATCATCAAACATACCTGCACCACCTGACCAAACACCTGCTCCATTTCCTTGCAATGTAACATCAGATACACCACACACAACTACATCTGCTCCTGCGTCTATTGCAGGCAATGTTGCTACACCGACTGCAGGACAAACATCAGCGGAAAGTGAAAAATTTGTCAAATCCCAATCACTGAATCCATCAGCTCCATCATCATTATATTCTATAGCAATAAAAACTTCTGTCCCTGTTGCATTACTAAAATCAAAAGTATAAGTTCCAGCATCTTCTATTGTACCTACTGAAGTCCAACTAGCTTCATCAGGACAAGCATTAGCTCCACTGTCTGCTGAAAATTGAACATCTAATGTTGTAGCTCCAAAATTTTCTGCTGCTGTAAAGTTCAATTCTAATAAAGCTACTCCAGTCATATCTAAAGGTCCATATACTAACCAAGTTTCTACCTGTTCGGCACAACCACCTCCACAATATCCGTTTGCAGAAAATCCTTCATTAATAACTGCCCATTCTCCATTATTACTAAATGCATTGGTATTGGGTACAGGACTTACAACTGTCCAATCAATGTCTGGACAAGTTAATTTATCATTGTCAATTATTGTCACTGTCGAAGTTGAAGTTGCGCCAATAGTAGCACTGCCACCAGTTACATTTTGCAACTCAAACATCAAAGTTTCGTTTTCGTCTATTTCCGTATCATCAACAATTACGATTGATACACATTGTTCAGCATTCGATCCTGCTGGAAATGTAACCGTCTGAGTAGTGTACATATCTATATCCATTCCGTTAGTTGCAGTTCCGCCAACAAGTGCAACATCTACAGTTGTAGCTGTTTGCTGTCCTTCGTTTACAATACTAACACAAACCATATAAGTACCTGCATCTTCATCAACATCAGCAGCACCTAAAGAAAAAGATACTTCTGTACCAGATCCGATAGGAGATCCTTCCAATTTAAAATTATCATAAGCTGACCAGCCACTGCTACCATTATTTCTCATTGAAATAACCAATGACACCATGTTAGCTCCATTTGCAATAGCTTCTGAAATAGACCCTTCAGCATCATCACCTGGAGTTTCACCGTCTTGCAAAGTTACTTGTCCAAGACCTACTCCATCTACAAATATTTCATACAATGCTTCATCATTATTCGCATTATACCCTTCAATATCATAATCAAATGACAATAATACATTGGTATAACCTGATACATCAATATTTGCAAAAGTAATATTTGCAAACCCTGTAGTACCATTATCTCCTTCATCATCTAAATCTCTCTCGTACAATACAGAATCCATAAGACTTGCATATTCAAGATTAGTATTAGCGACATCTTCGATACCTAAAAAACCATCCGTTCCATTATCAAAAAATGGAATATCACTTGAATAACCCCAATCAGGCATAGTTCCGTCAAAATCTTGGGTAGCGATTACGGTTTGTCCATTTGCAAAAATAGTGAGCATAAAAAATGAAAATGTCGTAAAAAATGCTTTACGAGCATAAGTTGAGAAAGCTTTGTTTCTACTGTTCATAGTGGTTGGTTGTATATTATAAAATGCTTTTTATTATAGGTAAAAACCTACATACCTTCAAAGGTACAAATGGTTTTTATATATTGAGGTATTGGGAGTTAAATAATTATAAAAAACATATGAATAAAAAATAAATGTAAAGTTTACTTCAATATTAATCCAAGTAAAAAACTACAAATTGTAATAAAATATCATAAAAAATGTTCAAGAATAATTAAGTATTCACCTTGTTTTCAATTTCTTTTTTAAGGCTAACATTTCATCCCGATACTGGGCAGCAGTTATAAAATCAAGATCTTTAGCAGCGGCTTTCATTTTAAATTCTGTAGCTTCCAATAATTTTTCCAATTGGTCTCTGTTCATATAAGCAATAAGAGGATCAGCGGCAATATTAGTTGTATTTTCAGATTCTATATAAGCGACTGGTTTTTTACCTTTTATGTCAAGAATTGACTTTTGATTGCGAATTTCTTCTTTCGTTTTAGATATCGTAGTTGGTGTAATATTATGCTTGGCATTGTATTCCATTTGAATTGCCCTTCTTCTATTCGTTTCATCTATGGTAAATTGCATACTTTGAGTCACTTTATCTGCATAAAATATCACTATACCATTACTATTCCTTGCTGCTCTTCCAGCGGTTTGGGTAAGTGATCGAGTATTTCTTAAAAAACCTTCCTTATCTGCATCCAAAATAGCTACTAACGACACTTCTGGAAGATCTAATCCTTCTCTTAATAGATTTACTCCTACTAAAACATCAAACAATCCAAGCCTCAAATCTCTAATTATCTCTACTCTATCCATAGTATCTACTTCTGAGTGAATATATCGGACTTTAATATCAACTTTCTGTAAATATTTTGTCAATTCCTCTGCCATTCGTTTAGTCAAGGTGGTCAATAATACACGCTCGTCAACATCAATTCTTTTATGAATTTCGTCAAGTAGATCATCTATCTGATTCAATGATGGTCTTACTTCAATTGGAGGATCAAGAAGTCCCGTAGGTCTTACTATTTGCTCTACTACTACGCCTTCTACTTTTTCCAATTCAAAATCACCAGGAGTTGCACTAACATATACTATTTGATTAACAACTGACTCAAATTCATCAAAATTGAGTGGTCGATTGTCCATAGCAGAAGGTAATCTAAAACCATAATTGACTAAATTGATTTTCCTAGCTCTATCTCCTCCCCACATTCCACGTACTTGAGGTAAAGTAACATGACTTTCGTCTACTACCATGAGGTAGTCATCAGGGAAATAATCCAAAAGACAAAAAGGTCTTGTTCCCATCTTTCGTCCATCAAAAAATCTCGAGTAATTTTCTATTCCACTACAATACCCCAATTCTCTTATCATTTCAAGGTCAAAATCTACTCTTTCTCTAATTCGTTGAGCTTCAATTGGTCTGCCTTCTGCCTCAAAAAACTTTTCATGTTCGTTTACTTCATCTTCTATAGCTCGAATAATGGTTTTTAACTTATCTTTAGGGGCAACATAAAGTGTCGCTGGGAATATAGCAGCATGTTTCATGCTTGCAATTCTCTTTCCTGTTTTCACTTCAATACGATCGATAGACTCAATTTCGTCACCAAAAAAGGTAACCCTAAATCCAAAATCAGCATACGAAAGATTAATGTCTATTGTATCTCCTTTAACTCTAAAAGTACCTCTATCGAACTCAATTTCTGTTCTAGAATAAAGCCCTTCAACCAGCTTATATAAAAACCCATTTCGAGAGATCACCTCACCTACTTCTATTCTTGTTATGCTTGATTTGTAATCTTCGGGATTCCCCATACCATAGATGCACGAAACTGACGAAACAATAATTACATCTCTTCGTCCAGACAACAACGAAGCTGCTGCACGCTGTCTTAATTTATCAATTTCCTCATTGATAGACAAGTCCTTTTCTATATATGTGCCAGAAGAATGCATATATGCTTCTGGTTGGTAATAGTCATAATAAGAGACAAAATACTCAACAGCATTGTCTGGAAAAAACTCCATCAATTCCGCATATAATTGTGCAGTCAACGTCTTATTATGCGTCAATACAAGAACAGGTTGATCACATTGAGCAATAACATTTGCCATTGTAAAAGTCTTACCAGATCCAGTTACTCCAAGTAAAACTTGTGCTTTTTCTCCATTCTTTATATTCGTAACCAGTTCCTTAATTGCTTGTGGTTGGTCACCTGTCGGCTTGTATGTTGATGTTAGTGAAAATAGCATTATTCAAATAATTAAAGTAACAAATGTTTTTATTTCAAAACAGGTCCGCATAAATTTATATTTATCAAAACAATAAGTAAACTAAGAAAACAATTGTCAAATCATGTCGCCAGGCACTACCCAAGCATCAAATTCTTTTTCAGTAAGATACTTTAATTTCAAAGCGGCTTGTTTTAATGTTGAGCCTTCTTTGTATGCTTTTTTTGCAATTTCTGATGCTTTATCATATCCAATTTTAGTATTCAATGCTGTTACTAACATTAGAGAATTATTCAGATTTTCTGTTATTCTTTGCTGATTTGGTTCAATACCTACAGCACAGTTGTCATTAAAGCTGACTGCTGCGTCACCAATTAATCGTGCAGACATTAAAAAATTATAAATCATCATTGGCTTAAAAACATTTAATTCAAAATGTCCATTCATACCCCCTATATTTATAGCTACATCATTTCCCATAATTTGTGCCATTGCCATTGTTAGTGCTTCTGATTGTGTAGGGTTTATTTTTCCAGGCATTATAGAAGATCCAGGCTCATTAGCAGGAATGATAATTTCTCCAATACCGCATCGTGGACCAGAAGCTAACATCCTAATATCATTTCCAATTTTCATAAGAGATACAGCAACAGTTTTTAATGCTCCATGAGATTCAACGATTGCATCATGGGCAGCTAAGCCTTCAAATTTATTTTTTCCAGTAATAAATGGATGTCCTGTCAGTTTAGCTATGTGTTTTGCTACTAATTTATCATATCCTTTAGGTGTATTCAATCCAGTACCTACTGCTGTACCACCTAGTGCAATCTCAGACAAGTGCTTTAATGTATTTTTGACAGCAGTGATACCATGATTTAGTTGAGACACATATCCACTTAATTCTTGACCAAGAGTTATAGGTGTCGCATCCATAAAATGTGTGCGACCAATCTTAACGACTTTCATATATTTTTTAGACTTAACTTGGAGTGTATCTCTCAATTTTTCAAGTCCAGGTATAGTAGTATTTACAATCATACTATATGCAGCTATATGCATAGCCGTAGGAAAAGTATCATTACTGGATTGAGATTTATTAACATCATCATTAGGGTGCAACACTTTCTTGACATCTGTCAATTTACCGCCTTTAAGTACGTGCGCTCTATTGGCAACAACCTCATTGACATTCATATTAGACTGAGTTCCAGAGCCTGTTTGCCATACAACTAATGGAAATTGGTCGTCTAAATCCCCTTTTATGATTTCCTTACATACTTTGGCTATAAGTACCGCTTTTGTTTTTGGCAAGACCCCTAAATCTGAATTGGTCAGAGCCGCAGCATTTTTAAGAATAGCAAAAGCTTTAATAACTTCCGAAGGCATTTTCTGTCCTCCGATTTTGAAATTCTGTAGAGATCTTTGCGTCTGAGCTGCCCAATATTTATCAGCAGGCACTTCTATTACACCTATGCTGTCTTTTTCTTTTCTAGTATTTGCCATTTTTATCTATTTCTATTCACAATAATATACAAAAGTAAGAAATATTTGTCTTTTAATATATGAGTAATGCTTTTTTTGTCTTGTCAGACGGACCATGTTAGACGCTTCTTAGTTGTTTGTCTTTCAAGACGGGACTGAATGAACTCCTTTGGGAGTAGAGAACGACAGTGCTCTAATGAAGAAATCGCGTTAGCGAGTGTTGTGAGCCTTTTTTTCATTGATAAAAAAAACGAAACAAAAAAATCTAGTCCGAAAAAATGCTATGCTCCAATTCCGCTCCCACACCCACGTTTTCACACGGGCAGCCCGCTATTAGATGTTGACTTGGGTGTTGACTTGGATGTGATTTAGGTGTGCTTTTGACTTTCTTTCATTCCATGTTATTTTATCTTATTTCTGCCCTCGCCCCCTGACCCCCTCGGAACGTTTTAGGATAGTGAACTAATATTTCAATATCAAAATAAATTTAAAAAGACATTTATTGGTCTTGATAATAAAACAAATGCTTTATATAAGAAAATCTTACATTTTCTGCTAAGCATTACTGTGGCAAAGCGAAAAAACAGAAAAACAGGATAGCAAGTATCTTTGAATACTTAGGATACTATTTACTAAATAGAGATTCCATTTCTTCCAATGTTTTACCTTTAGTCTCAGGTATAAATTTCCAAACAAAGAATATTATAAATAAAATAAACCCAGAGAATATAAAATAAGGTAAAGCATGATTCCAAGAACCTCCTTGTGACATTAAATCATTGGCTTTACTATCTACTACCATCGGAAAAGTCTGAGAAACGAAATAATTAGCTGCCCATTGAACTGCAACGGCTATTGACATTGCAATACTTCTTACTCTATTAGGGAATATCTCAGAAAGCAACACCCATACAACGGGGCCCATTGACATTGCAAATGAAGCTATAAATATTAGAACTCCAATAAGACTCAATATACCTTCTGTTGACGAAAGAGCAGGATTGCCTGCAGAATTAACAGCTGAGTAGTCACTAAAATAAAGTGTAAAACCCATCAACAAGAATCCTAACAACATCCCAAATCCTCCTATAATCAAGAGTGGTTTTCTACCCAACTTATCAACAGTATACATTGCTACAAAGGTAAATACTAAATTGACAGTCGCCAAAAGTATTTGTTGTTTAAGTATATCATCTTTACCAAAACCTAAAGCTTGTTCAAAAATATCAGCACCATAATAAAGTACAGCATTAATACCTGTAAACTGCTGCAATGCACTCAATATAGTCCCTATTACAAGAATAGACAATAATGGCTTAACCCAAATAGAATCTGAAGTTTTGTTATTGTCCTTTGCGATAGAGTCTCTGATTTCGACAATTTCTCTATTAGCAACATCTTCACCATGTATTCTTGACAACACATTAAGTGCTTCGTCTTCTCTTCCTTTGATCATTAACCACCTCGGACTTTTAGGGACGAAAAATAGTAACCCTAAAAATAAAAGTGCTGGAATTAATTCTGATAAAAACATTTGTCTCCATCCAAATTCAATATTCTGAGCTTCAGAAAGTCCATTTCCAATAAAATATGTAGCTAAAAATACCACAAAAAATCCAATTACAATTGCCAATTGATAGTAAGTGACAAGTGTACCTCTTTTTTCTGCAGGAGCAATTTCTGCAATATACATAGGTGCATTCATTGATGCTATCCCAATAGCAAGACCTCCAATAATCCTAAATATAGCAAGAACAGTAGTTGTCTCTGGAAAAATTGATGGCAAAGCTGAACCCCATGCTGAAATAGTAAACATTACCGCAGCAATAATCAATGAGTTTTTCCGACCAATAGCCTTGCTCATTATACCAGAACTTGCAGCTCCTACCAATGCTCCCAAAAGAGCGCTACTTACGATAAAACCTTTCATAAAGCCTTCTAATCCAAAAAACTTAGAAAAATAAAATTGTGCTCCATTTATTACCCCAGTGTCATATCCAAACAATAAACCTCCAAGTGTAATTGCAATTGTCACAAAATATATGTTTATTCTTTTTGTTGAGTTGTTTCCCATTTGTTGATTTTTTTTATAGCTATAGCAGACAGCTATTTATTGTTTGTTCAAAATTAAAAATCTAAGATATAAAATAATTATTATAAATCTAAAAAGATACAAGTTGTGATTATTTATTAATTTTATTTTAAAATTGATATTTGATGTCAAAAATTAAAATCCAAACATATACCGCCTTTGCAACTTCATCCCATATTTATATAAAAGGGCGAGTATTAGAAGACAAATCTCCTATTAGTGCTCCTCAACAGAATATGGTCAGCGCACTATACAATATGGTTCTTAGAAGCTCAAGTAATGAGAAACCAAATGTAAATCTCACAATTTATATTGGAGATTATGCGCAGGTGGTTGAATCAGATAAGGAAGGGTATTTCGAATTATTTGAGCAGATTCAATATAAAATAGACTTTCAAAATGCTGTGCGTATTACTGGAAAAATAAAACAAGAAGAAATATCTACGGACTTAAAATTACAATTCTATAATAATTGTCAATACGGCGTCATCTCTGATATTGACGATACTATTCTTGTAACTGGAGTTAAATCATGGTTTAAAATCAAGCTCGTATTAAATACACTGCTGTTAAATCCATTTAGACGTAAACAAATAAAATCGGCAGCAAAGTTCTTTACAAAATTATCAATTATAAAATCAGTAAAACACAACGCGGATAAAGTACCAATTATATACTTATCAAATAGTCCCTGGAATATTTATGATTATCTAACACTGTTTTTAAACCATAATAAATTTCCAAATGGTCAGGTGATATTAAGAGATATGGGTTGGCATATATTTTCTTATAAAAAAATAGAAGACTACAATAAGTACATTGAGATAGAAAGATTGTTGATTGCATTTCCAAGTACTCCTTTTTATCTTATTGGTGATACTGGCGAAAAAGATTTTGATATTTATATGGCAATCCTCCAAAAACATCCAACTAGAATAGAGAAAATTATCATGAACAAGGTAGGAAACAAGGTTTTGGAAAAAAAAATAAATACCAAAATAAATCAAAATGATAGTAATTTAACTTTGATCAAAGGATATTCAAAGTTGCTATAAATATACTTTCTTGCTTCGTTATAATTTTACTTAATATTTTTAAAAACTCATCAATTGATTTTTATTAAATCTCCATTCGGGAGTTTGAATAAAAGTGTTGATCTCTGACAACTTATACCAAGGACTTAAGGCAAAATTGTTTGGATTTTTTAAAATATGCATTTGCTGAGCTGGCATATAGCTTTGTGCCAATAAAAACACTTTGTCATTATTATTATCTATTGCACAATCCATCACAATCACAGCATGTCCTGGGGATCCTCCCTTGATAAACACATTGCCAATTGACAGGGATTCTAAAGATATAGCATATAATTCTTGCGACAGTGATAAAGTGCCAGCATACATAAATAATTTATTTAAATAATTTCTGTAGTCATTATACTTAGTTTGTGGAGTGGACTTTTTTGTCCATTTTACCTTATTTCCTTTTACTGTAACTTTTCTCCCTTCCCTCCATTTTTGATATTCAAACGGAAATCCATTGGTAAAATTAAAAACTATATCGTCATATTTTTCAGATTCATATAAATAATCACATCTCAATCTCATGATAGCATCAGCACATTGCTGTAAGTCTTTATTGCCCGTATCAAGATCAAGAACTGCCGCATGTGCCGACTGTATAGACTTAAGTACTCCATTATAGAGATGCACTTTTGTATCGATAGCAAGTAATTTGTAGTGACTTAGAAAAAACTGAAAACTATTAGGATCTAGTCTTTTTCTGAAAAATTCTTGTGGTGGAGTAAAACGTGATATAATATTCCCTCCTTCCTTGTTGATTAACAATGATCTCTGTACAATATTTGTTTCATCATTAAAAACATCCTCTTTAGTATTAATTGTATGCTGTCCTCCACTTTGCTTGCAATTGCAAAATAATAGTATTATAAAAATAGATAAATGAATTGAAATTTTCATGTATTGGGTTATTAGTTATGTGTTAAAAACGAAATTAACACACATAATATTATAAGGTAGGTTTATTGGAGATAGCTCTTCAACATAATATAGTAGCATTAATTTTAAGTCAAATTAAGCAAAAACAGACATTAGTCGATAAAAAAGGACATTTAATATAGTACTGTGACGAAATATAGTACCTTGTATTGCATAGTACTATATAATTTCCTATATTTGTATTATCAAACCAAGAAACTAATCGTTAAATAGTATAAAATGAAATCAAAGAAATATCTAACAGTCTTCATTATGGCTCTTATGAGCTCGGTGCTGGCACATACAATTCAAATAAAGACCACGTCCGATAAAAATGATCGGGAAAAGCAATCTTTATCAAAAGTAGATGTCTTAAATACAAAGGACGATAATAAAGCCAATAATAAAGCATGATATAAGTATTTATCAAAAACACAGAGAACCAATCTATGTGAAAGATTAAAAAACTTTATTGATAAATATCAAATAAAAATTATGAAAGTAGAAAACACAAAAGCACAAATGCGAAAAGGTATCTTGGAACTCTGTGTACTATCTATTATATCAGAAAAGGAAGCATATCCATCTGACATAATAAAAAAGCTTAAAGAATCAAAGCTGATAGTCGTTGAGGGTACATTATATCCATTACTCAGTCGTCTAAAGAATGCTGACTTACTCCATTATACGTGGAAAGAATCAAAATCTGGACCTCCGAGAAAATATTATCATATAACTAAGGTAGGGAGTGATTTTTTAAAAGATCTACTAACTACATGGACAGAATTAAATCATGCCGTTAATCAAGCAACTTTAAAATTAATAATAAATGAATAAGATACATAATATAAACTTAGGTGGATATCCATTTACAATAGATGAAGATGCCTATCATGAATTAAACAAATACTTAGCAGAAATTGAAAACCATTTTTCTTCTTCTGAAGGCTGTGAAGATATCTTAGATGACATTGAGGCAAGAATAGCAGAATTGTTTTCTGAGTCATTAGACGGGCGAGGTATAGTTACAAGAAAAGAGCTGCAAAAAGTAATAAATGTTATGGGTACACCGGCTGACTTTGGAGCAGAATCTACTGATAATGATTTTTATCAAGAATCGAAGGATGACGGATCAGGAAAAAAGAAATCTTACAAAAAGATAAAAACAGGAAAACGCCTTTATAGAGATGGAGAAGACAAAGTAATCGGTGGTGTATGCGCTGGAGTAGCTTCCTACTTTGGGATTGAAGACCCAATATGGGTAAGGTTGTCATTTTTGGCAATGATATTTATAGGTGGAGTGTCTATACTTTTGTATCCATTGCTGTGGGTAATTGTGCCAGAAGCAAAAACTGCTGGCGACAAACTCAAAATGAAAGGTGAACCTGCCACCGTTTCTAATATCGCAAAAACGATAGAAGAAGAACTAGAGGAATTGTCAGATAAAATCACCGAAATAAGTAAAGGTTTCGGAACAAAAAAAAAAATCATGACGGATTTTTTCCAAAAAGAGTCATCTCCAAAGGATTCTCGCTTTTAGGAAAAGTAGTACTTATCCCAGTAAGGTTAATTAAAAAGACATTTAAGCCTTTGTTGTCATTGATCTTAGCCGCTATACTGCTATTATTAGGAATAATGTGGGCTGCCTCAATAATTGGTTATGTGATATCCTTACCATTTGTAAAATACTTAGGACCAAATTCAATAATATTAGGCCATATTGGCATATTCGCAGTATTCTGTGTTGTCGCTATTCCTATTGCTAGTGGGATGTTGTTAATAACAAGATGGTTTTCAAGATATAGAATTCCACAAAAATGGAAATCATCAATGAGGTTAACATGGGTAGTTTCATTGGTAGTTGCCAGCTTTTTATTTTTTAATAGAATAATGGCATATAATCACATGACCCAAACTGTCACAAGCGAAACGCTGTCAGGTGATTACGAGTCACTAAACCTTACAACAAGTATTGATCCAGAAAACAATATATATAACACCATCGTATTGCCTCATTTAAAATTGACTAATAATGGTTTGTTATGTGATAATATTCAGTATCAAATATATCCAAGTAAAACGAATCAATTTGAAATAGATAAAGTAGTAAGTGCCTTTGGAGCTAATATACAGCAATCAGAAAAAAATTCTACATTGATAAATTCTAACTTTACTGTAAAAGATAATAATTTATTTATCCCAACGGATTTCAGGATTCACAAAAGCGGTGTCTATCGAGGTCAAGGAATTATATACAAAATCTATATCCCAATTGGTAAACAAATATCATTTGACAAACGCATAGCGAATAGAATAAACAATAGACCTTTTGATAATGAATCAGCTCATCCAAAAAACTTCGAAAATTACACTTGGTCAATGACTAAAGATGGATTGCTATCATCTGAATGGGACAAAGAATATCGAACAGAACGTATAATCGATGTCACTACCTTACAAAACATCAATATTGAAGGCTACTTAAGAACGAAAATTGTATATGCGAAAACACCTTCCATAAAATTAACTGGACCAAAAAGCGAAATAGATCGTATTGAAAATGTAACCACATCGGATGCAACCAGTCTTATTGTAAATGGCAGAATAAGTGATAAAGTGAAATTAGAAATATCTACCCCAGAATTATTGACAATCCAAGCGAGACAATTAAATACACTTAGAATCGAAGGATTTAAGCAGAAAGAAATGGAGATAACTTACCAAGATAATGGGGAAGTTAGTGTATATATAGATGTTGACAATCTTACTTGTAATATTGATGGTCGTTCTACATTCAATTTTATCGGGTCAAGTAATAACTTCATTATAAATGGAAAAAATTATCCAAGGGTAAATGCTGAAAAGTTTAAATCTAAGCACACCAAAATAAATGGCATACTACGAAGTCGTAGTACTATACATGCTTCTGAAATACTAAAATACTCAAATGGAAATACTCATCAAATAAAAGTATATGGCAATCCTTCAATAAACCAAGAAGAAGAAGCTCCTGCATCGGACATACCTGTGACAAACAATGTAGAAATAAAGACTGATAGCGATAGTCAAAAATTAAAATCAGAGATTGAAAATCAAAATAATGAGAAAGTAAATAACACACTAAAAACTAACGAAACGAAATAGACGATTATAGATTGGTTCTTTGGGGTATAGTCAACCCCAAAAAATGGTGTGGCAAGCAAGTTTGTTTGTCACACTTTTTTATAGGTAGTATTCCATTCCAAGGTAACCCAACCTGTGTAATAAAAAAATGCCATAGACAAATAAATTCATCCATGGCACTTTTAATACAATAAGACAATTTTATTGCACAATAATTTTTCTTGTAATTATACCTTCATCTGACAATATTTTGACAAAATAAATACCCGGATTAAAGCTCGAAACATCAATTGTTCTTACTACTTCATTTTGACCTAAAAATACATTTTGTGCACTTAACAATTTACCTTCTACTGTTGTTATACTCAACTGAACTTCTGCTTTTTTATTTGCTTTAATAGCAACAGTTACATAATCAGAAGTAGGATTAGGCGCAATGGTTACATCATAGTTGTCCAAAGTAGCATCATTAGTTCCAATAATGGTATTACTATTTACCAATACCGTAAGTGGCCTAGTACATTCGTCATCATCACTATCAGATACAATACAAGCTATAGAATTAAAGCTATTTAAATCCATAATTTCGATATCATCAACAAACCATCCTGGGTTAGAAGCTGTCACACCACCAGTAGCATTAGTACCAAATCTAAATCTAACAATTATTTCTTTGCCATTATATGCTGACAAATCTAAATAACTACTAATAAATTTATCATTAGAAGTACCAGAAAATCCTTCTAAAGAAGGTATTGCAAATGTTGTATAATTGATGCCGATAGGATATCCATTGTGGATAAAATGTTGTTTTACATCTTCAAAAACATCAGAACCAGCTACAGATACTTGGATAAAACCACCATCACTTCCAGTTTCTGTATCGTACCTATGAACGAATCTCAAAACGGGTCTTTCCCCTACAACATTTATATTTTTGACATCCATATAAAAATCTGATTCTACCTCTGAATCTTCTTGCGAAGCCCACCAAGATATATCACCAGAATGTGCAACGTCATATGATTGTTGCCAAAGCGTAAAGCTCTCGGTTGCTCCAAAGTCATAATTCCCAAAATCTGGGTTCTCAATATTATCATAAAATAGTGTTTCTGATTCAAGAGTGGCATCAACAATAGCTTTGTAGGTAATTGACACCTCATCTTTATACTCCATAGTACCAATATCTAATGTCAAAAAATCACTTA
This sequence comes from Saprospiraceae bacterium, assembly GCA_036479655.1. Lineage (GTDB taxonomy): Bacteria > Bacteroidota > Bacteroidia > Chitinophagales > Saprospiraceae > CAJXUU01. Next base: position 48,470 of record JAZGFO010000010.1, on the reverse strand, counting down.
GTAATGTAGCAGATACAGAAGCAGATCCTTCAACATATGTTAAGCCCTCAGGAATATTTTCAATAATTTTTACGCCAGTTCTAGTTTCAGGAATATGATTCTGAGCTGTCAGAGTAATAGTGATTTCGTCACCAGCATTAGCAACTGAAGGTCCAGATTTTTGCACTTTCAATTTTGCTATAGACAATGGTTCAGGATCAAAATTTTGTTCCCCATCATTTCTATCATCAGTTGTTCCTCCATCATTAGCTAAGTAACCAAATCCTCTCTTTGCAAAGCCAGCCCAAATCAAACTCGCATTTTCACCATTATAAAAAATCGTGTCAGCATTCAGGATCCCATTTCTAAGATCTATTAAGCTAGGATTACAGCCAGATATTTTCATACCTTCAATTGTCAATTTTACAGCCTTATAATTTCCAGAATTATCATCTTCCCAATTTATATCCAAGCCAAATTTATCAACAAAATTCCAATATACTTCCCAAAGGGCATTTGTCCATACTTCCCCTACATCATATTGAGATGTAGAACCAATAATATCATTATATACCAATGGACTTGCATCAATATCAGTAGAGTAAGGATATCTACGTATTCCTCTTCCATTAATCGTTTTACCATCAGCATAATTACCAATTCCTCTTAGATCTGTTCCCATATCTCCATCTTCTACAGTAGTAACTAAACTAAAATAATCACTTATACCTTCTCCTGCTTGTTCGTCTGATGTAAGACACCCAGCTTGAGATGGTCCACCAATAATTCTATTTGATATTCCATGACCATATTCATGTGCTATAATTCCATTGTCTACAGCTCCATCAAGAAATTCTGGTCCCATAGGAGGTCTTGATTGGATTGTTACCTGCACATCAATATTAGATAATAATGAAGCTCTAATAACATCACAATCAGTCTTACCCAATGATAATGGTACAATATCGATTTCTGAAGCATGGTCACCACCAGACATTCCAAATGATGATAAACCATCAGTATCTCCTCCTCCTACTACATTACAAATGATAACACTAATTGCTCCAGCTTGTTGTGCATGATAAGCTTTGAGACTAAAATCACATAAACCTCTGTCTATTAAAGCAATATTCCCATTGATCTCATCACCATTTACTATTTCTGTACAACAAGTGGTAGGGCTAGATGCTGAGCTACTACGAGCCACTACTAATTTACCTGATATTGGAGCATCATCAATAGTTGGGATAGCAGCGCCAAAACCATTTTGACCTGTCGCTGTCCCTACATCGTTTACAAATCCTGATAATTCAGTTGGAGCATCAATACTTAGGATACCACTTGGGTTTGTCCAAAGAAACATTTGCATTTCACCATTGCCTCCATCTGGTGGAGTTGCAAAATTTGCGTTATCTAATGTCGGTGTTGGTAAATCTATACCATCAGATGCTTGTGCAAGTACTTGATCACCGCCATTTCCGCCATTTCCATAATTATTAATTTGAAAATTTCCTGCTTGCTCATCAAAACCTAAACGCTTTGTAATATCATGCATCATATTTACCATATAAAACAAGTTAACTGTTGCGCCTTGCTCGTTATCTTCTGCACTACTATTAATATCATAAGGAAAATCAAAAACCAATGCATCACCACCATCTGGCTCATCACCCAAAGAAAAACCTGAGTTTTCTTTGTCTAAAAATGCATGTACATTATTCCCTCTTGTTATAAAATCTTCTGCGCCATCTGCACCGTTACTATCATGCCATCCGTATGGTGAAGAATCAGTAAAATATGGATCTACTAATAATTCTCTTTCTCCATATAGAGGACTTTCAATCGGCAATGCAAATACATTGTAAGTACCAGCCGCCGCATTTACAGCAGTCGCTGCTTCCTCATATGTAGCTATTGGAGATTTTACAATTTCTTTTTTACATCCTTTATGATTAGCATATTGCCCTTGGTGTACTGTACATTTATTAGTATAATTATATTTAGAGATTACTTCTCCATTAGTAGCATCTACAAAAGTATTGTAATAATCTTCATTGTCAATCTGATTCACTGCTAAGCTCCAAGCAAGTTTTACTTGATCATCGATGGCAATATATGTAAGACTAACAGTAATTTCATTTTCAGAAAAATCTGCTTTACCAAAATTATAAATTCCTTTTTCTGGATTAGATTTTTGTAAGACGGGCAGGTATGTCGCTTTGATACCAAGATGAGCTACTGTTGATTTTATAGCTGCCATTGGTGCCAAAGTTGGAGTTATCGTATTGATTTTGTTTTTCAATCCTATAATATATCCAGGATCAGAAGATACAAGTTTTCCATTTTTATTAATAGCGATTGAAGTTATAGCATTATTTACAGGGATATTGTTATATCCTTGAATAAGGTAGATATATGTCACCCCTGTTTTATTGTTGGTGTACATATCACTAATAAGTGTATTGCTAAAATCTGTTTTTTCCAGCCCCCATTTTTCAGCATTAGTTTCAACATACGCCATTGCTTTATCAAGTGGAGTCAGTGATTGAGCAACTATATTACTAGAAGAAAATAGGAATAATGAAAATAAAAAAGTGTAGATAAATTTTTTCATAATTGTTAATAAGTTTAGTCTTTAAAATTACATATAAGTGGCAATATACTATTTCATACATATATATTGTTGTAAATATTTGATCTAAGTATTACAAAAGACTTTTTAGCGAAAAAAATCGTTCAACTTATTAACGTCAGATCTGTCAATAAATATAGGTTTCTAAATAGGTTTTATTAGCTTTACACTTTGATAGAGCACTATTTTTACTATACGTATAAAATAGGTTCAAAATTTAAAAAAAATACTTTTAAGATTTATTTTAATGACAAAATATACAGCGGATTATATATATACTTGTGTAGGAGCGCCGATTCAAAAGCAAGTAATTACAATTGATAGTGAAGGTAAAATCCTATCTATAGATAATATAGCAAACCATGATATATCTACAGTTAAACGATTAAATGGAATAATAACACCGGGATTTATCAATACACATTGTCATTTAGAACTTTCTCACATGAAAGGGCTCCTAAATACAGGTACAGGGTTACTTCCATTTATAAGAGATGTGGTTAAGTTTCGGGATTTTCCTCAAGAAGAAATCATGAATGCGATAGAGCTAGCTGACCAAGAAATGTATGATAATGGTATAGTTGCAGTCGGCGATATATCCAATAAAGTGGACACTGCTAAAACAAAAATAAAATCTGACATTCAATATTACACTTTTGTAGAAATGTTTGATTTTATGCAGACAGCAATGACAGATGACACTATTGATAATTACAAATCTGTCTTTGCTGCACATGATGAAAACAATGGCAATAGGAAATGTTACGTCCCACATGCACCATATACGGTGAGTGAAGGAATATTTGAATATATCAGAAACGAAAATTATCAAGAAGATACTGTAAGTATTCACAATCAAGAAACTCATGCTGAAAATCAACTTTTCTTAACAAAAGAGGGCGATTTTATTGGTTTCTATAAAGATTTTGAATTTTCGATCGATCGATTTAAAGCAACAGGACAGACTTCAATACACTACCCTATGCAGTTTCTTAATGCAATGCAAAAAACATTATTTGTACATAATACAATGACCACAAAAGAGGACATAGAATCCGCATTAAACTGGAATTATCGATCATATTGGGCAACTTGTCCTAATGCTAATCTATACATTGAAAACAGACTTCCTGACTACCAAGCTTTTATTGATACCGAAGCAAAAATGACAATAGGAACAGATAGCCTAACTTCTAATTGGCAATTATCAATTTTGGAAGAGATGAAAACGATTAAAAAATTCAAATCTTTTGTTCCATTAGAAACACTAATTAATTGGGCATGTATCAATGGCGCAGAAGCTCTAGGCTACGAAAACACATTAGGAACTATAGAAGTAGGCAAAACCCCGGGACTTGTACATATCAATGCTACTATTGACTGCAATAACGAACCCAACATATCTAATGCAGTAGCCAAACGTTTGAATTAAAAAAAATAACAAAGTTGCTATGAAAAAGAATGACAAACAATCAAGCCAACTCCACCCAGACAATATTCACAACAAACGCTATGATTTTGAGAAGCTTGTTGGTGTCGAACCAGAGTTAGAAGATTATGTTTTTGAAAACGAATATGGTAATATTACGATAGATTTTAGTGATTCGATGTCAATTAAATTATTAAATAGAGCATTGTTAAACCTACATTATAGTATCAAACATTGGGATATTCCTTATGGATACTTATGTCCTCCAATACCTGGACGGGCTGATATGATACACTATATCCATGACCTTATTAAGAATAAAGGAAAAAGTGTAAAAGTATTGGATATTGGGACTGGTGCCAATTGTATCTACCCACTACTTGGTAATAGCATCTATGGCTGGTCATTTGTAGCAACGGAAGTTGATAAAAAAGCTATGAAAGCAGCTACTCAGATTATTAATATAAATAATCTGCAAAATAGTATTGAAATTAGGCAACAATATGACAAAGCAAATATATTCAAAGGTGCGGTAAAAATGACAGAGCAGTTTGACGTTTGTATTTGTAATCCCCCATTTCATATATCCAAAGAAGAAGCAGATAAGTCCTCAAGTCGTAAATGGAAAAATCTTGGAATTAAAAAAGAGTCCAATTCATTGCAAAATTTTGGGGGTAAAAATAATGAGCTTTGGTATCCAGGAGGTGAAAAAGTATTTATTAGAAATATGATACGCGAAAGTGCTAGAAGACCAAATTTATGTAAATGGTTTACTACATTGGTATCTCAACAAAGCAGTATGCCTACCCTTATAAAAACGCTCATAGACGCGAAAGTGCCTCACCATAAAGTTATACCTATGGGGCAAGGTAATAAAGTGTCTCGAATATTGGCATGGAGTTTTACTAACGATCAATATTAACATTTGATTATAAGGACATTAAGCTATTTGATGTAACACCATATTTTAGCATTACATATACCAGGACTGTTTTTCTTTTACAGTTAAAGGTATATTATTGGCTCATTTTTCTTAGTCCATCACTATCCAAAATTTCAATAGCACTATTTGCAATTTTGATTAGCTTTTCGGATTTAAAATCAGAAATCGTTCTTATGGTAGTTTCTTTAGCCGTTCCCGCTATTCCTGCCAAATCTTCTCTACGTATTTTTATAAGATTACTATCCTGTTTTGATTGTAAAAGTAGCAAAGCGTTAGCGACTTTTTTTCTTACTGAGCTATAGGCAAAATCTAAAAGTTTGCTATTATTCTGGCAGATTACATTCGTAAGATGCTTGATATAAACAATCGATAAATCTCTATCATTACCTAATATATCTTTAAACTCATCAGGTGGTATCATTTTGACTATTGAATCTTGAGTACAAATAGCTGATGATAAATAAGGGGTGCTTAAGACAATAGGATTATACCCAAAAAATTCGCCAGCACCATAAATGTTAGTTATTATATCTTTTCCAAAATCATTGGTAAGAAATGTTTTTATTTGTCCCTTTACTATATAAAACAACCAATTTGGATATTGCCCTTTTTCAAATACAATATCTTTTTTACTATATATTCTTTGCTCTCGATCGTCAGCCAATTTCTGCATAACCTCATTGCCATTGGCTTCATTTATAAATGTATGCAGCCCGCTACTTAATTTTGAGCCTAAGCGTGCCCTTTTATTAAGTCTTAACTCAATGGCAGTCAATAAATCTACATCATCAAATGGCTTTGTAATATAGTCATCGGCACCAAGCCCCATACCTTTTCTGAGATCACTATATTCTGTTTTGGCAGTTAAAAACAAAAAGGGAATATCAGCTATTTCCGGATTGCTGTTTACAATTTTCAAAACTCCAAAACCATCTAACTCTGGCATCATAACATCACAAAGAATTAAATCTGGTTTAATTTCTAATATTTTTGATACTCCTTTTTTTCCATTTTCTGCTTCAAATACTTCATATCCTGAAAGCTCCAATATTTCTACAAGATTCTCTCTAACGTCAGTATTATCTTCAATGACTATAATTTTTTTCATTTATATATTTATTGGTATTTCAACTATGAATTTAGTCCCTTCATCCACAACACTTACAAATGAAATAGTACCATTTAATATCCCAATATATTCTTTAACAATATTAAGACCCAATCCTGTACCTTTAATATTAGTAGCATTTTTAGCCCTAAAAAACCTTGAAAACATATGTTTCTGCTCCTCCAAAGGTATGCCTATTCCACTGTCAACAACATTTATTTGGAAGTTGTCTCCATTCTTTAAAACCGTACAATTTATATCAGAATCGCTATACTTAATAGCATTTGACAAAAGATTAAATAATATGTTTTTAAGTTTTATTTCATCAACCTTAACAGTCGACAACTCTTCTGACAATTTATAATTTATTGATTGGTTAGCTTTTAATAATACAGCAATCTCTTCAATAGTGTTTTTAAAAAACGTTTCCAAATTTAGTGTTGTTAAATTAACATTTACTTTCCCTTCTTCTAATTTGCTTAACGATAAAAAGTCATCAAGAATAAGTGTTAAATTAGACACAGAAGACTTAATCCTATTGATGTGCTTTTCTCTCTTAATTTGTTGTTCTTCATTCGTGTAACGTCCAATAAGAAGAGCTGAAGATAATATTGAAGTAAGGGGTGTTCTAAATTCATGCGAAGCCATCGAAACAAATCTCGATTTCAATTCATTAAGTTCAATTTCTTTTTCCAAAGATATTTTAAGTTCTTTCTCTTGAACTTTCAATTTTTGTTCTACAATATTCTTTTTACTAATTTCATCAGATAATTCTGTATTAGTTGAAAGCAATTTATTTACAACTTTTTCTAATTCATAAGTACGTTCATCCACTTTTTTTTCAAGCTGTCTATTTAATTCAATTATTTTATCTTGCGCCAATTTGACCTCAGATAAATCATGAATAATCCCAGTATATATTACCTTATTATTGAGTTTTACTTCACTTATCGCTATTCTTATAGGAAATAATTCTCCGCTTTTTTTCTTTCCTAGTACTTCTCTACCGATACCTATGATTTTAGGTTTTCGAGTCCTATGATAGTTATCTAAATATTCGTTGTGATTCTTTTGGTGAGGCTGGGGCATTAAAACACTTACATTTTTTCCAGTAATTTCATCAACATCATACCCAAAAATAAGTCCCACTGCTGGATTGACACTTTCAACAATTCCTTTAGTATCTATAGTTATAATGCCATCAATAGCAGTATCTATAATAGCCTGTAATCTAAGCGCAAAATCGTCATTTTTATTTTCCATAAACGATCAGTTGATTAAACAACAAAGATAATCAAATATGTTGATACTATAGTTATTACTGAGTAGTTAGATTAAAGCTCAGAATCAAAAAAACTAAAAACTATTGAGTCCTACTTACAATCATTATCTTTTAGACTCTTCACGTTTTTGTTTCACTAATAAATATCATCTTTGTATAGTTATATTTCCTAACTAATGAATATCTTAATTTTTCTATTCATCTATTATCTTTTCTTTAATAATACTGTTGGTGACTAAAATCATAGTATAAAATGACACCTCTCATATTCAATATTTAATAAATTGTTCACTTTTGTGAAAACTAAAACAATTAAAATGAATTTACTAAATCCAGTTTCAACAATAATGGCTACGGACTTGATAACATTAACTCCTGATGCGAGTATCTCAGATGCAGCAAAAATATTTGAATCAAAGCGAGTACACCATATCCCAGTGACAGTTGATGGTCAATTATTAGGCATTGTAAGTAAATCTGATTATTTATTCTTTAGAAGAGGGTTTCTTGATAGTGGTGAAGAGCAAAAGATTGAAGAAATAAGAATGAATAATTACCAAGTCGAATATATCATGACAAAAGGGATTGCTAAGTTAGACCCTAACGAACGAATTAATGTGGCTCTAGAATTATTTAAAGTAAATATTTTTCATGCAATACCTATTGTAGATAATGACAAATTAGTAGGTATTGTGACTACTTATGATATTATCAACCACTTAGCAAATGATAATATAGCAGTATCTGAGTATTAAAAATAAATCAAAATGAGAATAACAGTATTTGGCACTGCTACTTCTGGTCATCATTTAGTGACATCTATTCTCAATGATATGCTACAAAATGCTGGGATTGATTTTTCTATACAAGAAGAAAGCAATGTTTCAATATTTGTCGAAAAAGGTATAAAATCTGTCCCTGCTATTCAGATTAATGATGAAGCTATATATTGTTTGAAGTCTAATGGATCGTTCAGTTCTTCCTTAAGAGAATTTGTAAATGAGCTACTTAAAAAGAACAACTATGGTAATATGCCCGTTGTCCTAATTCCTATTGATTTTTCAAATACTTCTATCAATGCTTTTTCTTATGGGCATAGAATGTCAACCGATATTGGTGCAATTACTAAAGCTCTTCATGTATTCAAGCCTAAATATGAAGAATCAAAGGTCACTTCTTTTGATAAAATAATAGAAAAAGAAAAAGTAGTATTAAACAAATTTGTTGAAAAAATGAATGTAGATTGGGGCAGCGACATTCTAAAAGCTGCACTTATTGATCAAGAATTTGAAATTGGATTTCCCGCCGAAAAAATCATAGAATGTGCGCAAGATAAAAATACACAACTAATAGTTATGGGATCAACAGGGATCTCCAATTCATTAAAAAATTGGTTTGGTTCTGTATCAACTGAAATCATATACAAGGCTAATTGTCCTGTTTTATTGATTCCTTCAAAAGCTAAATACAAAGGCATAAAAAAAGTACTAATTGCGTATGACAATCTTAGTTTAGACAAGAACTGTATTGGACAATTAATTGATTTTTGCCAATATACAAATGCTCAATTAAACTTACTTCATGTAGGTTCTTCATTAGATATTGATGATGGCATAAAACAAAGTCTAACGCATCAATTACAAAAAGAAAATGTCTTTTTTCATTATATTGATAGTAAAGATATTGTTGGCACAATTAGTCAGTTTTCGATCGCAAACAATATGGATATCATTGTTACCCGATCAACAAAGAGAAGTATTTTAGAGGCGCTTTTGCACACCAGTATTTCTAAAAAATTAGTGGCTTTTAGTACAATTCCTATATTGGTCTTACGATAGTATTACCATTAAGATATCATAGAGTTTCCTACAATATCTGACTTTCCACCGTCTTTATTTTTATCCAATTTTGCAAATTTCGGTGCCGATTTTTCTTTATTAGTATAGTGCTTTTTTACATCACCTCTAGGGTTGACAACTTTAGGGCTATTATCTTTTTTAAAGTTTTCTTTTGCAGAACGAGAGTCTCTAGGTCCTCTTTTATAAACAACTAATCCATTTAAAAAATTACGTAATATTTGATCTTGCAATTCCATATATTTAGGATGCCCTTCTTTTCTAAAAAAAGCTCCTAATTCACTTTTACTAATTCTAAAATCTACTAATTCTAATATCTTTACGATATCAGTATCACGTAATTCTAATGCAACTCTCAGTTTTTTGAGTATATCGTTATTTGTTAATCCCATATGTCAAAAGTATTAAAAAAAAATGACAGCACAAAAATTGTTCTATCACCTATTGGTAACTATACATGGTTATACTCTAAATCGACTATATAATATCTATTTATTGTATCTGCCAATCAATTTCTTCTTTTCCTTTAAGTTTCAAAACGCTATTGATTTTAGAAAAATGGTGATTATTAAAAAATCCATTGCCTGCTAAAGGGGAAGGATGTACCGATTCAAAAACATGGTGTTTGTTTGAGTCTATTAATGTTTTTTTCGACTTAGCATAATTGCCCCACAATAAAAAACAAAGATTTGATTTTTCATTTGATAGAATATTGATGACAGCATCTGTAAATACTTCCCATCCAATCTTGGCATGTGCCCCTGGCTGGCCTTCTTCGACCGTCAATATAGAATTTAGTAAAAAAACGCCTTGACTTGCCCAGTATGATAGGTCTCCATGGTCAGGAATACTGCATCCTATATCATTATTTACCTCTCTAAATATTCGTTTTAATGAAGGTGGTATTTTTATATTTTTAGGAACAGAAAAACTCAACCCCATAGCTTGACCTTCCTTATGATAGGGATCTTGTCCGATTATTACAACTTTTATCTTATCTATTGGACAGCTAATAAAAGCATTAAATATTTTTGATCTCTCAGGATAAATAGTTTTATCATCATTTTCGAAATGATCAAGTTTATTAAAAATTTCTATAAAATAAGGCTTATTCATTTCTTGCTCAAGAATAGAAGCCCATAATTTATTTTTAATCAACGTATGATATTGCATTGTAATAAATTTGTTATTCCACAAAAGTAAATTAGGTAATTGGTGTTTTATCTTTTGTTAATTTATCACAAGCTCCATCACAGTTTCCATAAAGGGTCAAGGAATGATGTGTAACTTTAAATTTTAATATTTCTCCCATCATATCCTTAATGTTTTGTAGTCGAGGATCACAAAACTCCAAAACTTTGCCACAGTCTACACATATTAAGTGGTCATGTTGCTTATAGCCATATGATTTTTCATACCTAGCCAGTTTCTCTCCAAACATATGTTTTGTTACAAGATCACAATTTACTAATAACTCGAGTGTATTATATACTGTAGCTCTACTGACTCTATAACTCTGATCTTTCATATGGATATATAGTGCCTCAGCATCAAAATGGTCCGTCCTTGTATATATTTCCTTAAGAATAGCATACCTTTCTGGAGTTTTCCTAAAAGCTTTATCTTCAAGGTGACTAGTAAATATTGTATTTACTTCATCCATTAATTTAGCTTTGTTCTCTTCTTTGGACAACTTAATATTATTCATTACTATTCGATTTATCTATACGTTTTACTGTTTGTATACCTTCGAGTTTTTGCACAGATTTGACAACCACATTCAACTGATCAATATTTTGGACTACAATACTAATCTTGCCTTCAAAATACCCTTGAAGACCATCAATACTGAACGATCTAATATCAACACCTAAATTATTAGAAATCTCATTGCTCAATAATTGTATCACTCCTACACCACTATCAACACCTGTAATCATCAAATCTACAACAAAATTTCTATTATTCTTGTCCGCCCATTCAGCTTTCATAACTCTATACCCATAATTGGCTAGTAGATGTGTAGCATTTTTACAATTTCTTCTGTGGATTTTTATAAGGTTATGGCTATTAACATATGCAAAAATTGGATCTCCTTGAACTGAATCACAACAAGTTGCAATTTCATACTTAAATTGATCTAATGGCTCACCATTAACAATAATATTTGATCTATTTGAACCCGTTTTTCTTGGACGTTTTACTTCAGTTTCTATAATTTTAATTTCTTCTTTAGGAGCTTTAACAATAATAAATTTATTGTTCTCTGTTGGAATATTTTTAAAATCTACAACCTTAATTTTATTGTTAGCAACTGCTATATAAAAGTCCGGTCTATGTTTAAAACCGTAGTGTTTTACTAAAAAATCAACATTTTCTTCAAAATCAATTTTCATGCTTTTCAACTTCCGCATAATAGCCTCTTTGGACAGTTCTCCTAATTTTCGTTTTTCCTCTTTCATAGAGGATCTGATCTTAGATCTTGCTTTACCAGTCACTACTAATTTAAGCCACTCTTCATTTGGCTTTTGATTTTTGCTGGTAGTTACAGACACTTGATCCCCATTAGATAATGTGTAGCCCATAGGCACTAGCTTATTATTGACCTTGATTGCAATTGCCTTATATCCTATATCAGTATGTATATCAAAGGCAAAATCTAAAGCAGTTGCACCTTTGGGTAATATTCGCATTTCTCCTGTTGGGGTAAACGCATAAACTTCTTCGTTAAAAAGATTAGTTTTAAAATCTGTTACAAATTCTAAAGCATCACTATGTTGTGTATCTAATAAGTCTCTAACATTCTCTAACCAAGTATCAAAAACAGAATGTTCATTTTTGACACCTTTATACTTCCAATGGGCAGCAAATCCTTTCTCTGCTATTTCGTCCATCCGTTCGCTTCTTATCTGCACTTCTACAAATCGTCCATCTGGACCTATGACCGTAGTATGCAGAGATTCGTAGCCATTACCTTTGGGTGTAGTTACCCAATCTTTAAGTCGTTCGGGAATAGGTCTATATACATCAGTTATGATAGAATACACTTGCCAACAAACACCTTTTTCGTCATCAATCGGTACATCTACTATAATCCTTACAGCAAACAGATCATAAATCTCTTCAAACGGTATATTCTTGGTTTTTATCTTATTATAAATCGAAAAAATAGCCTTAGGTCTACCCAAGATGCGATACGAAACATTAGTACTGTCTAATTTTTCACCTATAGGATCTATAAATTTTTTCACATAAGCTTCTCTACCCTCTTTTGTTTCATTAAGCTTCAGTTTTATCTCTTGATATGTCTCATAATCTGAGATTTTCATACATATATCCTGAAATTCTGTTTTTACTTTATACAGACCTAATCTATGTGCTAATGGTACGTAAATATATTCTGTCTCCGCTGCTATTTTTAATTGTTTGTGCTGTGGCATTGATCCGATAGTCCTTAGATTATGTAATCGGTCACACATTTTTATCAGTACCACTCTTACATCTTCTACAAGCGTACTTAATACCTTTTTAAAGTTTTCTGCCTGAGGGCTTTCTACATTATATAATCCATCAATCTTAGTGAGCCCATCTACAATCCTCCCCACTTTTTTGCCAAAAATTTGATTTATTTCTTCTTGAGTGATAGGCGTATCTTCTACCACATCATGGAGCAGTGCACTTATGACTGCAGTAGGTCCTAAGCCAAGTTCTTGATAACTAATACGAGCCACCTCTATTGGATGCAAAATATATGGCTCTCCCGATTTTCTCCTTTGATTTTTATGTGCATCATTAGCAAGGTCAAATGCTTTGATCAGATCTTCTCTGTCACTATTGACCAAATTGTCTTTCATACTATCAAGTAAATCATAGAATGCTTTTTGTATAACTTCTTGCTCTTGGTCTGTTATTTTTTGCTTGGTCTTAGACATTTGAATAGTATTGGATTTATAAGAATAGATTGTTAGGGTTCTAACTTTTTATAAAGGTAAATAATTCCTTTGATAATGGATATTATTAGTATTTATTATAAATCATTTAAATATTAGATTTATATTTCATCGCTAATATTTTTACAAATTATGAATAAGCATCATACGCTATGTTTTGTAAAACGTTACACATAAATCAATATTTTGATTAGTACTTGATTGAATATTAAATTTGTCACAGATGTATTTAATACCAAGGTGTCCTTTGTACCTATCTCTATTAATTAGTGACCCTATATCTTTAGTAGCATATTTTAGTCTCCTGTAGATACAAGATCATTACCAATGACAGCTCGACTTTGATAAATAGTATCATTTACTCTAAAATATTCAACTATCATAGAATCTATTTTACTTTCACATAGACTCTCGCATTATATCTTCTTACTTCGTCTTGAAGCATATGTTGTTCCATTAACTCATCTACAGAGTTATTCTCAAATAGGGTTCGATAATATAGTGTTTTTCTACCTGTCCAATACACGCACAGATATAGAAGATAGTTAATAGAAGCATTATCTGATAAGGAAAGATGCCATTAAGTTCATTGTATTTATTTTCCAATCATTTGTATTAAAAATTATCTTCCCTCATACTATTGAAACTTACTTTTTGTTTCTAACTTTTGAATATTTACAATTAGACTGTCAACTATTTCAATTTTATAATAGTCGCATCTTAGTAGTGTAGTGTTAATAATGTTAAAAAATACAAAAAAAATATTCCAATACAACTATTTGTATATATGACAATTACACATAAGTAAAAATTCTATATAAAATTAATCCATTTAAATAATAATTGACAGGCAACGTTTTTTACATTAGTAGGGTCTTACTTATATCTGACAGTTTAAATAATATTCCGCCCCATTTTAGGAATACAAACAGATCAGATAAAACTCATTTTGTTAATCGACTATTGAACGCTTCTAGATCCCCATTTAGAAGCGTTTCATTTTTTATCCCATCTTCATTTTCAAATCAAGATTATTGATGATTGCATCACATGCTATTTCTTTTTCGTCAAAAACAATATTCTTAAGTTCAAGATCAGTATAACCGACTGCAATATTTCCATTTGGCATAGCTATATTTTCGGACAAATTTTCTTTTACTGCTTTATTCAATTGTTGATTGATTGACAGTGGAAAAAAATCATTCATTTTACCTTCGACAAATTTATTTACCATTGGAGCTGTTAATTTATAAATAAAATTGGCAGGATTTACTTTTACATCCAATTTTTTAATATCCAATATTCCAGTCGATTTATCAAACAATGGTACACCAGTAATAAATACTTGTGCTTTTATCGGTTCGTTTAATTCCATCTGAATATTTAGCATTTTCCCACCAGTTACTTTTATCGAAAACACATCAAAATGCCTTCCAGCTATATCGACACCTTTAAGAGCATTGACCACTTCTTTTTCTATTATACTATATGGAATTGATACTGGTATTTCAATTACAGTTTCAGTATTGATTTCGTCCTTTTTCAACCATTCAAATCCAATGTGATCCACATTAGAAAGTTTTTTATTTATTGCAATCTGAGGTTCGATACACCCATTCAACTTCACCATTTCATTGTCCAATACAAATTCATGCAATGCGATATTCGATAGGTTTACATCTATGACATTTCCTTTTAACATAGCAGAAGTAAGACTGTTTTTTGCACTTTCCAACCCTTTAGAAATTAAAGATCTTAAATCTGAAAAAGATTTTAGACTATTGTCAATCCTACCTGTTATTATAGATTCATGATGATTAAGTACAAGATCCATAAGCTTCTCAATAGGAATATTTAATGACCCCAATTCTAATATTGGTCGTTCGATCCAGTTGTGATTTTCTAATTGTGTGTGTGTTGACAACCTCAACTTATCCGAGATATCAATAGCTACTGCCAAATTGAGCATTAATGCTCCTGTACCTTCAACAGTAAATAACCCAGCAGCTCTTTGTATTTCTACTTTTATGGGTAATGCAATCTTTGCGATTTTTCCATTAGGTACTACGTTCGCCTCTCCTATCCTTGTCAATATTACTTTTACACCATTGACTTCCATTTCTTCTCCTGATATAGCATGATCTAATGCAACTTCAAAAGCATTGGATAACCAATTGCTGGTTGTTGTTATTTCAAAATTGACTTTATTATTCATAATTATTACCTTTTGAGATGCTTCCCTGATGATATGATAATGTATTAGACCCATACCCTATCAATTCCTATTTCCATATTATAAAAACACAATTGGACATATTTAGTTTCCTCCCGAGAGAACAAAGTGCAAAATACGATTTATATATTAAATATAATTATAATATGTAAGGTGTTTTTCATTGATTCGTAATGTTAAGCAACAAACAGATGGACAATCCAATAAAATAAGCACTTGAGCACGAATAATTCATGCATCTTAGTATCAATCAAATAAGTACAATAGCTCAATTACAATTTTCTACCCTCCAAAAATGATAGCATTTTATTTATTGCTCTTGTCCTATGTGACATTTCTAATTTGACCTTGTCAGGTAACTCCGCAAAAGATTTAGAGTGTCCTTGGGGTATAAAAATGGGGTCATACCCAAATCCCTCTACTCCAGACTTCACAGTGGCGATTGTACCATTAACAATACCTTCAAATAATACTTCATTTCCATCTATTATCAATGCTATAACGGCTCTAAATCTTGCTGATCGATCTTGATAATTAGAAAGGTTTTTTATCACCAAATCCATATTTTTTTGAGCATCTTTTTGTGGGCCTGCGTATCTTGCTGTAATCACTCCGGGCATTCCATCTAATGCTGAAATTTCTAATCCTGTATCTTCAGAAAACACATTTTTACCTGTTTTTTGATAGACATAACGCGCTTTTATCAAAGCATTTTCTTCTAAAGTGTCTCCTGTTTCTTCTATCTCTTCCGTAATATTTACATCCAATAGATTTAAAAACTCATACTTATCATGGTCTATTACTTTTGCTACTTCCTGCATTTTATGCGTATTGGCAGTTGCGAAAATTAATGTTGATTTCATGTAATTTTACTTTATACTTCTATGAAAATTCTTTTAGACATTCGGCTATACGTCTTGTTGCTTCTTTTAATTGATCTTCGGAGGCAGCATAAGATATTCTGATACACTTATCATTACCAAATGCAGAACCGGCAACAGTAGCTACATGTGCTCCTTCTAATAATAGCTCAGCAAAATCATTAGAATCATCAATAACTACACTTCCATTGGTCTTGCCAAAATAACTACTAATATCTGGAAAAATATAAAAAGCGCCAGTAGGATGATTGACGTTAAAGCCTGGAATCTCCTGTAACCATCCAATTATTTTGTCTCTCCTTTGTAAGAATGCTTCTCTCATATCATACGTTTCATCCAAGTCTGCCAATAATGCATGAGCTGCTGCTTTTTGAGAAAACGAAGCAGCACCACTTGTAAATTGCCCTTGCACTTTAGTACAAGCTGCCATCAACCATTGAGGACCACCCATATAACCTAATCTCCAGCCTGTCATTGCAAATCCTTTTGACATTCCGTTGACCGTTACGGTACGATCTCTCATACTTTGGATCGCACCAATACTTGCATGCTGTCCAGTAAAATTGATATATTCATATATTTCATCAGAGATGACTACAATGTTCTTATGTTTTGATATAACTTCGGCTAATCCTTCAAGCTCACTTCTGGTATATACAGAACCTGTAGGGTTACATGGAGAAGAAAACAAAATTGCTTTAGTTTTATGATTTATCGCTTTTTCCAACATATCTGGTGTCACCTTAAAATCACTTTTAATCCCTGCAGATAATTTTATAGGAGTACCTCCTGCAAAACTTACTATATCAAAATAACTTACCCAATACGGTGTAAATAAGATGATTTCATCACCTGGATTTAGTATTGACAAGCAAATATTAGCAATACATTGTTTAGCTCCATTAGATACTACAATCTGATTAGATTCAAAATGAAGATCATTGTCTCTAGCAAATTTAATCTTTATCGCATCTACCAAGTCCGGCAATCCAGACACAGGAGTATATTTAGTATATCCATTTTTGAGTGCTTCCGAAGCAGCATCTTTAATATGTTGCGACGTATCAAAGTCTGGTTCTCCCAAACTTAGACTAATCACATCATGTCCTTGAGCTTTAAGCTGTCTTGCTTTTTTTGACATCCTTAGCGTAGCAGATTCTGACATTAATGCTACTCTCGTAGAAAGCATATGTTGAGCAGTTGTTTTCATTAAATTTATAATTTAAAATGAATTATAAAATGCTAAAGTAATTAAAATGAATCTATCTATTAGTATAAATATCATTAGTGTTTTAAAAAACTACAAAAATTGATTTTTGAATTATATGTCATGCCTTATTGCTAAAAAGAATAAAATTACATACCAAATAATAAATATGTATAACCAATAACTAAATTATTGTACCTTGACTAATCATCTTCCTAACTTACACAAAATTAGATAAAAAAAATAGAATACATAAATAAATGAATCGATTAAATAAATATAGAAAAAATGGAGCTATTGGCGCATTACTTGACGAATATGAAAAATCTATATCAGCATTAATATTAGTAATCGAAGATATCAAGGAATGCGACTTAATAAAAATCGTTGATACAAAAACAAAAGATGAAGATTGTAAATCTATTCAATCAATTTTATCTCATACTATCCTTAGTGGATATAATTATGTCATTGAAATTAGAAAATGGTTAGGAGAAGAAATAATGTACAAATCAAAACCTACATACACCACTACAAATCAGTATATTGATGGACTAAAAACCATGTTTCAATATAACGAAAAATTATTTTCTGATCATCCAAACATAAAAATAGAAACACACGAAACTGACAAAAAATTAGTTGTACGTTGGGGACAAACATATGATGTCGAACAATTATTAGAACATGCAATAGTCCACATACTTAGGCACAGAAGGCAGATTGAAAAATTTAAACTTATACTGGATATTACTCCCTTTGACGAATTACTTTGATATAATGTACTTGTAGTTCATTAATTTTTAAAACAATAAAATAATGTCCATTAAGCAATGATGCTCCTGGATTCCAAACTGCATCGTATTGACCAGCTCTAAGTGTCCGTTCTTCTAAAGTTGCTACTAAACTGCCTTGCGTATCAAAGACCAATAAACTCACTTTCTCCTTATTGTACACACCATATCGTATATTGATACTGTCTGAAAACGGAATTGGTCCTGCATGATAAATTACTCCTTTGTCTAGGTGAATGTCACTTACACTCGTTGTGATTCCTTCACCATTTATTACTATATCCCACGATCCTTCTAACACATCGTCACTATTTTTTGCTAAGGAAATTATACGAGATTGTGCATCATAATCACCACTTGTAATGGAAGAAGCTGGATCAGAAGAATTATCTGGATCTCCTTCAAAATATAGTTGAGTCGCCAATGTAGGAAAGTCTGGTGCCGTAATTTTAAAATGAATATGAGAAGGTCTAAACACATTTCCATTTAGATATTTACCTGGTTTTATTGTTTCAAACATATAAAAACCCTCACTATTGGATACGGTTTTTCCTCTCAAGTTATAACCTTGATTATCATATTCACCATTATGATTGGCATGCCAAACATCAATAATTGCATTTGGAATATATTGAGAACAATCCAAATTAAAAACACGACCACTAATAATTATTCGATCACCGACTTCGGTAGATTTCGCAAGTTTATTCTCTTGCATCGTTGGTGGACCAGCTGTATAGAAAGGGCCAATTCCATAAAAATCAAGTGTGGTTTTATTGCAAGCAAGTAAGTCAGGTTTCAAAGATGATTTTCCAGCTTTACGCTTAGCAGATAAAATTGGAGTACCTAAAGCTAAGGCAACAAAAGAAGTGTTCTTTAAGAATTGACGACGGTTATTTTTATTCATAATCATTTTTTTTACCATTTCTAATGAAATTTATAACATCTTATATAAAACAATTAGTATTTAAACTGATTGAAAAATAAATAGTTTGTATCAAAATATTCTTTTATAAAAACAATTGCATTGAATTAGAAGATTAATTACGCTCAAAAAAGTTATAATAAGATTCCACTTCTAAAAAAATTTATCCCCAAACCAACAAACTACTAAGTACTCCTCCAATCAATGCCAAGGTAATCAACCAATATCCAGTATGTATCAATACGTATTTCCAGCCTCTTCTTTCAAATAAAGAATTAATAGCTAAAATAGGCATAATGAGAAATATTGCTGTAATCGTACCATGAACTGCACCATGGCTAAATGTTCTATGTTTATCACCATAGGTTGCCATTAAAGAATTAAAAGCATTTTCGGCAGTGCTTCCTTTTTCCATAACTTCTGGCATCATCATTCCAAATACACTAGTTTGATGTACTACCATAAATGATATAGCAAACGAAATAAAAATTCCAAAAACATAAGAAAGACCAAATATCAATGCCATATTAGCACCTTCCAAATCTTTGTCTGTAAAGTTATTAGCTTTCATCCATGATTTGTTAAATAATAATGGGCTATAATAAAGCGCACCAATAACTAGAGGAATAAGCGCTGTCAAAAAATAAAAGTAGAAATTATTAGGCATGATGATTTGATTGAATTAGTAAATTAATATTGGTAATATACAGAATAAAATGCAACTTTGAAAATTATGTGCTATACCAATCGTATAAAATCTAAAATCAAATGCTATCAATTCTTGTTCTAAACCAATCAAAAAATGCTTTCTTTTTACCTTTTGATATTGGTATTAGGTCTCCATTTTTCAGCAAGACATTTCCACCTTCTGTTTTTAATATTTTATCGACATGTTCGATATTAATGATATGAGATGCATGTACTCTATAAAAACTATCAATAGGTAAGGTTAGCTCTACATCTTTCAAGGTTTTACTAATTGTATGTTTGGTATTTTCAGTGATTATTGTTGTGTAATTTTTAAAAGATTCACATCTTAAAATATGCTCTTTCTTGATCACTACCCAACCTTCCTGACTGCTTAATGATAACCAGTTACCCTGTTTTTTTTGTTCTTTTATATATCTTGTTTTTTTTACTCTTTCTATAGCATCTTTAAGATCATTTGGGTCAATTGGTTTTAAAAGATAGTGTAAAGCACCTTTCTTAAACGCATCAATAGCATACTGATTATGAGCAGTGATAAATATAATTTCCCCTTGATATTCTGGTATCAAGTCCAACATTTGTACACCAGTCATTCCAGGCATTTGAACATCCAAAAATATCAAATCTGGTCTGTGTTTACTAATTATTTCTGCGCCCTGTGTCGCATTAGCAGCTATAGCGACAATATCAATTTCTGGAGCAATCATTTCTAACATTAGTCTAGTGGTCTCTCTACTATGCATCTCATCATCAATAATAACAGCCTTGGTATTTATCATGTTCTTTTAACTATATTAGATGAAATAATAATTAATGCTTTTGTACCAGATTCATACAATTTTGATTCAGATATTATTAAAGAATAATTAAAATCATTTTTTTTATTTAAAAGTGCAAATCTTTCCTTTATTAATGAAAGACCATAAGATTTTGTCCTACCTAATTCTTTATCTTTCAAAGGTTTTTCAAAATTCATTCCGACTCCACTATCCTCAATACAAATGTGCCATTCAGCGCCCTGTTCTTTTATACAAATTGACAATGACTTTTCTCCTTCTATTGACTGACTCAATCCATGCCAAAAAGCATTCTCTACCAGAGGTTGAATAACAAAAGGAGGAATGGGTAATTCTTTCCATTTATCATTGTTCCCAAAATCCAAAGTCAAATCAAATTTATCATCAAATCGCAATTGTTCTAATGCTATAAAAGTTTCGGTAAACTTAATTTCATCATCTAACTTAACTAGTGACTGCTCCCCTAAATTAAGGGTAGTTCGCAATAATTTCGCAAATTTTGTTATATATGATATTCCCTTTTCTTTATCCCCTTTCATAAATAAATACCGTATAGAATTAAGGCTATTGAATACAAAATGAGGGTTCATCTGCGATTTTAAAATCCGCATTTCTAATTGGGAAAATCGATGCTCATATTCCAGTTGCGTATTCTTATAATTTAGGTACTTATTCAACCCCAAATAGCATATCCCAAAGATAAAACCAAAAGATAATAAACTAAACCATATTGTTTTGTACCATGGTGGCAAAACAGTGATATTTTTTATCGCTGGTGTTGACCATACATCATTGGTCTTTATTCTAACTTCAAAAGCATAATCCCCAGGATCCAATCCTGTATAACCTTTTGATCTTGCCCCTTTTGAGTTTATCCAGTTTTCATCAAGATTAATTAATCTATATTGATAAGATTCATCTTTCGGGTTATTATAATTTAAAGACCCAAAATTAAAAGTTATAAAATTTTGATTATAATCCAACTCCACTTTTTCACTAATATACAATAGTGAATCTTGATTGGTGTCAAATATACTAAATCCAGATATTACTGGTTTTGCTATTGACAATGTTGTCCTTAGTAAAGCATTAATATCTATCTTATAATAGCCATTAGAATGTCCAGCATACAACATATCATCTGGTCCCATATCCAAACAATATACTTGCTTGGATATTCCATACTCATTTCCAAAATTTCTCACTGTATTTGTTTTCGGATCTACATAAGATAGATGTCCCTTAGAGGCAATCCATATAGATTCCCTACTATCCAATTCTATATCATAAATAGCATTTTTTTTCAATCCATTACTCTTATTAATAACCCTCACTACATTTTCTGATGTTCTATCCCACTGAATCAATCCATTATCAGAATCAGCAATCCATATATTCCCATTACTCATTTCAACAAAATCAACAATAACTTTTAAGTCTATGTTATCCTTGTAAGCAATATCATCAGATCGATAGTTTTTAGTAGTATTTGTAGATTTATCAAAGACTGACCACCCTTGCTCTGTAGCAATCCATATTAGTCCTTGACGATCTTGAACTATCGATTGTATATAATCTTGATATACTAATTGAGGTTTGCTTATATGATTATAATGATGAATACTTTTGTTATCAATATCATATCTATATACGCCATCTCGTTGTCGTCCTGACCATATATCTCTATCATCATCTACTAATAATGATTCGTAACGATAGGCGTTTTCAATATCAAGTTCTTTTATTCTTTTGGGATTCGATTTTGGATTATAACTATACAAATGCCCAAAATCTGCAAATAGTATGGTATCCTCTCCGTAGTGAGTAAACGCCCTAATAGTTGAGGATTTTTCTAATTCTAATGGATAAGATACTAACTTACCCGATTTAATATTCCTTGATTCAATTCTAGCTTGAGGTAGGTAATAATGAATATAATTATCAGTAGCTATTATATTTTCTACATAATGTTTTGTTTTATAATCTTTGACATATTTGTAATTTTCACACGTTTTGAAAATTCCTCCCTTTCCTTGTGCATTAATCATATACAAACAACCATTGCTAGCTTTAAAAAAACGAACATGTAGATTGTAATTATCACCTATACCTATTACTTCATTAAGAATGGTCGTAGAAAAATCATTTTTGTCTAACAACACCAAGCCATTTCTTTGAGAAAATAGAATATTATTTTCATCAAAATCATAGATACCTATAACATCTTTAACAATTGTATTTTTCTGATTAAATATCACCTTATACTCTTCTGATTTGGGGTCAAAACGAACCATACCACCAAAATTTCCTAACCACAATATTCCATCCCTATCTTTTATCATACATCGATTCCAAAGTGATTCTAATTGTGTACGACCGCTCAGAGATTCCATTTGGTACTTCTTTTTTATCTTAGAGTAAAATAGAAAACTCTTATATTCTTGGGTTCTTGTGTTAAATTTCACTAAGCCTCTTGTGGTAGAAAGCCAAAAAGTATTTTTTTCGGTCTCGTGAGCAATCGCTTTTACTACTGTTTTGGGTCTTTGAGTCTTTAAAAACGATTTACTATCTATAGAAAAATGTTCAAATTTATCTGTTTTGTAATCATATTTAGATAGTCCACCAGAAAAATAAGATATCCATAAATACCCATCATTATCTTCAAATATCCCCCAAACTCGATTTGCAAGAATGCCAGATTTATCATTTGGATTATATTTAAATGCATTAATCTTACTACCTCTAATGTCAAATATATTAATTCCTTGGTTGTCAATCGCAACCCATATATGCTGGCGGCTATCAATAAATAAATTTTCAATATTATTACCTGACAAACTTGTCGTATCATCCTTCTGATGACTATAACAGTCTATTGTAGATCCACTATATTTGCACAACCCATTTTTTGAGCCAATCCAAATATATCCTAAACTATCTTCGATCATTGGATTGATAGATACTTGAAAACTTGCTCCTAACTTATTGTATTTGTCCTCTATCTTTTGAATTATTGGCATTTCTAATTGCCCAATATTAGTACCAATCTGCACACCTAATAAAACAACAATCAAGGCTACTTTCATTTGTAGCCTTGAAAAGTTGGAATACCTATTCTTGGGAATCAAAATATATTTTAATTAGTTATGGTTTAAATATAATCATTTTTTAAAAACTCCACGTACCTTCATCAATAGTAGTGTTATTTTCAATAATCTTATAAGTTCCTGAGCCATCTGGATACCACAATAATACTTGAGATGTAGCACCATCTACTCTAACAGTAAGTTCGCCAGAAGAGTCTGCAAACGAACGTAACCTATAAGATTCTGAATCTTCACTGTATAGATCAGAACCAAAGTCAATGATTTTTGCCGTCCCTGCTTGAATAAATTCATATCGAAACTCAACATCTCCCAACTTATTTCCTTCTTCTTCTTTTACTACATATTGGATATAATCAAAATTTGAACAATCTGAGTTTTGTTCAAATTTTACCATCAAGTTTCCAATTATATCTCCTGGATTGAATAGATATATTGCATATCCATCATCTTCGACTACATAAAGATATTTTTCTTCTCCATCTGTCCATTCATAACCTTTATTACCTGCAGTCACTCTAAATCCATCTTCCTCAGCTATAAATGAAGTTGATGGCGGTTGCAAAATCATAGATAATGCTGATCGCATAGTATTGCTAAACTGGACTATTGACCATATCAAAGTAGTCTGTTCAAATTGAGTATAGTTATCTGGTATTTGGAGTGATGCAGGGAGTATAATAGCCGTCGATTCATCTATGCAGGGTTGAGCAAGATTATCATATTCTGTTTGGCTTATTGATTTATCCTCATTATTATTTGGATCATCATTTTTTGTTTCTTTGTTACATGACATTAGCAATATCATAAAGAAACTTAATTTAAAAAGTGTTTTCATTTATATTAATTTTTTTAGGTAAATAATAATATAAATGTAAAGACCCCAAACCATTATAAAAGATCAGAATGAACAAATGACCTTTATGGATGAATAAATAGATAATTTATTGCTATTATGTTACTTTAGAAAAATGATATAATTCCTTTTTACTCTTTCAAATTGCAATTTCCAGAAATGAGCAATACAGAATTATCTGCATTAATTATATGAATACCGTTTGATGTTTCTATAGCTACATCTTCAAGTGTTAGATTTCCTTTGTTATCAATGCCTATTCCATCAGTGTTTTTTATTGCCATTCCCTTTAGTACAACTTGACTTCCAGCAGAAACAGATAGGCAATTGGTCAGATTATCTGCATCAACAGTTGTAGGTGCGGAGGCTATTATTACTATATCTTTATCAATAATTATTGTTGTATCTCCTATTTCAATAGTGTTATTGATAATCTGACTTGATAGATATATTGTATCTCCATTCTCTGCACAATCTAAGGCAGAAGCAATGCTACTTAACCCCATAAATGTTGAACCTTTGACATTTAAATCACAAAAATATTCGAATGCTCCAATGTCAGGACCATTACCAAGCGGAACCATTGTACCATCATAATCTTCAACTCCTCCCCATACAAAACCAGAATCAATAGCTGGAGAATTTTTGGTCAAATGAAAATCTGCACCTACTCTGTCCACGAATAAAGGGTCTATTTCATATCCATTAGGATCTTGAGAAAAAGTAGTCTGATAGTTGGGAAAACTATAATTTGAGGTTGTTGCCGCAGAATAAATAATTACTGGTGTCGGTGAATAATAGATATTATTATCAAAATAAAATGTTGGATGACTAGGAGGTCTAGTGGCATTCAAAAAACGAATACGACTCATACCTTCCAATGTAGTAGTAATTATATTATTTTTAAAAGTTATATTTTCAATTTCATTTGCATAGTCTATTATTGCACCGCCTCCACCATAGGCAAATGTATTGTTATATACACTTACATTGCTAATAGTCACTCTCAATAAATGATAACCATTACCTCTGATAGTAGAATACTTTAAGACTACATTGTCCGCAGTTCCTCCAATATTTATTGCTGCAGAAGTGTTTTGTGTAGGTTCGTCAATACTTGTATGTCGTTCTATAGTCACATTATTGGCAGAATGTCCGACAATCACTCCTCCCTGTTGATTATTTTTTGATACATTATTATAAAGTAACACATTTGAACCAGTAGTAATATCATACCCCTGTTCTGCACAAAATTCAGCATAATTGTTTTTAATGACAAAATTTGAACCTGCTACTCCGCCATTTCCATCTTCGTGCACTACTATACCATCATTCCCGCCTGTGCCTGAGACATAACAATTTTCTATAACGACATTACTTAGATGATTGGCTGGTGATCCATTCATATATATACCATTGTTCCCTGCATTATATACAGACACATTATCAATATGTACACCATCACCACCCTTGCTTACCGAGAGTGCGTTATTACCAGCATCAAAAATGTCCACTCTTTGGACTATTATATTGTAACAGCCCCCTGTCACTCCAAAACCTAAAGCGTTATTAGTAGAGTTTTTTAGTATCAAATCTTCAATCGTAATATAAGAAACATAGCTTATTATTGCTCCAGTTTCTAAATTTTGAACATCTATAATTGGTCTTACACCATTACCATATGCTCCATAAGTAATATTGCTAACTGCATCACCTGCTTCAGATATGATTAGCCGATTATTCCATTCGTCTCCACGGTTAAATAAAATACTATCTCCAGGAGAAAAATTAACACCATTGACCTTTAGTATCGTACTCCACGAATCATTAATTGTCAATCCACTATTACTATCATCTCCATCAGATGACACATAATATGTTGTAGAAAATGCTAAAGTACTTGTAAACAAAATACCTAAAAGTAAAACATACTTAATATTCATGCGTTTATTTTTTATTGCTACATAAAGTAATTATGTAAATATAATCAAGGTAATCATTGGATTGGAAAGGTATTGCAAATATAAAACAATTATTAAAATTGTTGAATAAAAGTAAGATTGTATCAACTTAAACAGACCTTAAACGTTACAAATAAAAATAAATATTAATGACAAATATAATTTCAATTCTACTTTTAAGCTTCTCTCTTCTAAATAGTGGAGTCAATAAAAAAACAATAATTGAACAAAATGAGCTGCATAACAACCCAATAAAACATATCGCAAATCAAGAACAATCAATTGCTGTATTTGCGAGTGGATGTTTTTGGTGTGTAGAAGCTGTGTTCGAATCCGTAAATGGTGTATCAGAAGCAGTATCTGGCTATACTGGTGGCAAAAAACGCAATGCCAATTACGAAGCCGTGAGTGCCGGAATTACTGACCATGCAGAGTCCGTTCAAATATTTTATAATCCAAATATAATATCCTACGAAACATTGTTAGAAGTATTTTTTGGCTCACAAGACCCTACAACTCTTAATCAACAGGGAAATGACAAAGGTCGTCAGTATAGATCCACTATATTCTATGCCAACGAAATAGAAAAAAAATCAGCCGAAAATTATATAATAAAACTTACTTCAGAAAAAGTTTTTGATAGCAAAATCACTACTACATTAGAAAAACTTACCACGTTTTATCCCGCTGAAGACTACCACCAAAACTATGAAAAATTACATCCTAACCAGTCATATGTAAAAAACGTATCTGTACCACGATTGAATAGGTTTAAGAAGAAGTTTCCGCATCTATTGAAATCAAATCAATAGTTTTGAATATAGGTCAACATCGAATGAATGAATGAATGTCAAGAACACTTCTAAATCACTTATAAGTCAACATCTAAGATAACACCTAAGAACATACCAAAGTCAACGTCTAAAAGCGGGTCGCCCGTGCGAAAACGTGGGTGCGGGAGCGGCATTGCAGCATAGCATTTTTTCGGACTAGATTTTTTTTGTTTCGTTTTTTTTATCAATAAAAAAAAATGAAATCCCGTCTGGAAAGACACATCTAAGATGAATCTAACATAGTCCGTCTGACAAGGCAATCCATTTTGTATCTTGCAGATGGCTGTTTGATATGTTCTTATTCTAAAAGTCATTTTTTTTAATAAATATATTGGTTTTTTATTATTATTTCCGCTCGCCGCTCGGGCGTTCATTCTTTTTGTCTTGAAACAAAAAAACGAACCAAAAAAAGTTCAAGGCTTGTATAATTTCTTAACGTATATTTTTAATCAAATTGAGAAACATATTGAAACTCGCATTTAAGCTTTTTTATATTATCAGCTGCTTCATTTCTTAAATAAATTTCTCCATTTAATTACAATTCGTTTGCTCAAACACCAATCTGTTTTTATCTCAATTTGATCAAAAATATACTAAAATTATAAATGCCGAGATAGTGTAGTGGTTGTAAATGTAGTTTTGAATTCATTCGAAACCGAAACAATGCATTCGCTGGGGCGAATTATAATATTTACCCAATATGCGCCAGATTTTAAATTTGAATGTTTAAATTCTGTGCCATTCTCCACTATATTCAATGGCTCATTCCACTCAAGAGTTACTGCCTCATCAAATCCTAATTCTATTTGCCCATTAGAAAATCCACAATAATCTTTAAAAACATTTTGATAAGAATACAATAATGGATCTATAGTGTACGAGGATGTGGTATTGCACATGTTAGCATCAGTGATGGTGACTGTATATGTGCCTGGATATTGATCTTGTAAAGCATTTGTAGTGTTGCCATTGGACCATAGGTAAGTATATGGGGCTGTCCCTCCAGATATCATGTCTTCAGTAAGTATGATAGAGGTGGTATTAGTTGGACAATTGTCATTTGATACAATAGGATTACCTATTATATCTATTGTGATTTCTTGTACATTGAAGGTTGTCTCAACCTGACAGTCATTATAAATATTGATAGTAATTTGATAATCGCTCTTAGCTAAGTTGTTAATTGTCTTGGGGAAGGATAAGACTTCTTCTATGCTATATTCTTGTGTTACTGTATTTTTGATAAATATATCTATTGGATATTCAATTGTGACATCTGTTAAGATGTCCATTGTTACACTACCATTATTTATACTACATTCTGTATTAGTAATCATCAGGTCTATATCATCACTTGTAAGTGTATAATAATCTATATAATCACAAAATTCTAAAATGGTCTGTTGGTCTATATTTATTAAAAATTCGTAATCGCCGCTGCGCATATTACTAATAGTTGTTGGGTTAGATGTAATTACAAATTCTTCGTAATCTCCAGATTCTGTATTGTAATAGGAGCCTGAAAACGGCAAAGGGAAATTGGTTACATATTCATCAAAAAATATCTCGATACTTCCATTATAACTATTTTTGCAGGCTTTGTCTATTATTGTAACTGGTGGTGAATAAATATATTCTCCAAATACGTCGTTAGAGTTAGTATCTTGAGATATTGATGGTGTGTACATCATGATACACACAGTTACTATTATAATGGTTAGTATTTTTTTCATTTTATTGGTTTTGGAGTTCAGGATATTTATTTATAAAGGAAGGGGGGATATAATAGTAAGTTGAGTATAGCTACTCGTCAGTCTCTTATGAGTACTAAGGGGATCGATCTATGATAATACTCAATTCATTCATCGACTTCCCTATGAAATCAGTTTCCTAATCAATAAGTTTTACAAACCTAATTCCTAAAAGAGTACATTTGCACACTAATCATTCATAACAATCATCTACTCACTCCTCCCCATAGTCTTTAAGTACGACTAATCCATTTTTCCATGCATAGACTGTAGACTCATATTCGTATTTCAAAAATTCTACACCATACTCATATGTTAAGTGACTTATTTTATCACTTGGAATATTCAAAACATCAGACATATAGTTTATTACATATCTTATAGGTTTTTGACCATCTATGGTTTTTATCATGTCGAAAAGTCGGGTTCTGTACACATCTTCATATATAGTCATATTATGGTTTGGACTACCTGGAGCATCAATTACATCAAAGATATTAACTCTATCTTTCACAATATCAAAAAACTCCTTACCCCTATATCTTGAACAATAAAGGCTCGCAGTATTTATATGGGATAATAGAAGAATATTTATTGCCCTCTCATTCCCTTTATAGGCTTTATTACAAAAGCAATTTCTTTTTCCCATGAAATCAAACTTAATATCCATTTTTTTTGTTTGATGATCAAATCTTACAGAACCGTAATCTTTATTACCATTACAATAAAAAATTGTATCCTTTTGTAATATTAACACAGTAGAGATAAATTTATTTTTTGTAAAAACATCTTTTTCTCTATTTTCATACTCTACATTAACTGATGATGTTTGATATACTGTTGAGCAACTAAAAAATGTTAGTAACATTAATGTTATAATTTTATCCATTGGTATTGTCTTATTCTAAATTTTGAAATATTATTTACGCCTATGCTATTAAATAATTTGGCGGAATTCATAAAATTGTATTTATCATTGAATTCGTGTTTTTTAGTCCATCTCCTTGTGGATCAGGCAGTTTAGATCCGGGGTCGTCATCAGGATGTCTTAAGTTAAACACTGCATGACCAATTTCATGTGCAAGCGTTCGCCATTTAAAAATTGGACTTGAAGATATCAATGTTTGGGGTACTACACTAAGTGTCTTAAGGTTGCCGATAATTGTTGCCGCTCCAAAAGCAGTTTTTGGTTTTTGCGTAATTGTAGGCACTATCCAAGTTTGAATGTTTGGGGCATTATTTATTTGTGAAAAATTATCACCATATAGTGAAATATGTACCCATCTTTGTTCTTTTGTATCCATATTGTCATCATCTTTTCCTTCCAGATCATAATTTAAGTACTTTACTCCCATGTAGTTGATTGTAAAATTGATATTTACTTTGTTGTACATTGTATTCAAGTTGTCTTGTGCTATCAGTATGTCGGCTGTAGATATGGCAGGTGTACAGCCTGATATATTCGGTTTTTGTGGTCTATTATTACAAAAATATGAATCTGTTACTATTCCTGTTCCCGAAGGTTTTATTCTTAGAAGATGAAGAAATCTTGTGTCAGAAATTGGAATAGTAGGATCTAAATATTCCAATCTGTCCTTTGGTTTTAGCGGATTATCACATAAAACCTGCCCAATTTTTTGTTAGGAGCCATATGTGTATTTAGTACGGAGAGTACACCCATTGCATGTGCAAAACCAAAAGAGTGAGCTATGATGTCTATTTTGCCTAATATTTTATTGTTATCATCCATTAGTACTTTTATATTACCGCTTTCGATGTCTGCCCATAATAATAATCCATCAGCTACTCCTGCTTGATATCGTATATTATATCCGGCTTCATTTGGAGT
Organism: Saprospiraceae bacterium; assembly: GCA_036479655.1. Classification (GTDB taxonomy): domain Bacteria; phylum Bacteroidota; class Bacteroidia; order Chitinophagales; family Saprospiraceae; genus CAJXUU01. The sequence continues at coordinate 17,392 of JAZGFO010000010.1, read as the reverse complement.
GTCATTTAGTGGATCACACGTCTGACAAGACAAACATATAAAAAAAAAGCAATTAATTAACAATTAACATTTCGAAATATTGTTTATTATTTGTACTACATTCTATGATATATGCTCCACTATTAAGTTTTAAATCCATATTCATATCTAAAGCTTTAGTATGACTGTTTTGTACTTTAATAGCAATACCATCAATAGTCATTATTTTTAATATCCATTGACTTCTAAAAGGAAAATCTACTCTAAAGAAACCATCAGATGGATTAGGAATAATCAAAAGTTTACCGATTTCGTTATCCTCAAAAGTACTTGTAGGTTGACAATATTCTTTCAATTCTTCATCCTGATAGTTTATAACATTTGAAGTATGACATGCTAATCGTGAGACAATTCCACCATCTTCAATATCAAATAATAAACCTGCATTGGTACCAATTCCTTGAATAAGTGTAAATGGTACAGAATCTTGAAAACAATTGGTTTTAATATATTTATCCGTAGTCAATATTATAGTGGTATCACTTTTAGAAATTTCCATGATTTTGGCAGTCATTTCATCTCCTTCAAAATCAGTATAGACGCTGGACTCACATAAGCCCAAGGTATAATCCAAATATTTTTCATTGCTGTTATTATCATTAAGATAGTAGATTGATTTAGTTATACTATCTTCAGTTAATAATAATGTCCCAGTTTGTGCATATTCAACATCGTCTATAAGCGTATTTAAGTTAATATCTATAGCAGAAGATGCACAATCGCTATCGACAACAGTCTGGATTACAGCGCTATTAAAAACAGATTTAAGGTGTGTGTTTTCTAATCTAATCTGAAATAATCTTTCATAACCACCACAAGTTTGAGAAGATACTTTTACAGGATTATAGGTTCCTGCATTAACCAAAAAATATCTTGGGATACTGTTTATACCTAAAGGACCAAAAGCATTATTCGTTGCAAAAATTTCAAGATCCCACCCAAAATTATCCATTTCTGTTTGTATATATTCCAAATCATTAAAATGTTTATCAACTAATAGAATCACCTCAACATTATACCGTTCTTTCCAATACTCTTTTTGGGCATTAAATTTATCAATAGACCTTACACATGGTGCACACCAAAAAGCCATCGTCTCTATCAAATAGTGTGTATTGGAGTCCATTCTATCTCGTAACAGTCTAACTTCACCATCCATGCTTTTGGTTTGAATATCAAGCAATTGCGCACAACCATTTTTAATGTATCCGATAGACACAAAAAATATCAAACTAAGTATTACTATATGTTTAAACCTTCTAATCATATCCGCAACTCTTTTAATAGATAAATGTCTATCACACCAATTTTAAGGTTTCTTTCTATCTGAAAATCAATTATACTCTGATAAAATATTTTTGACTTAATTCCAGCATTTTCGTCCAACTTATCAAGTTTAACTAAGGCATTATATATGTTTTCATAAATGCAATAATCATTAAAATATGGTGTTAATACATTCCAATTTCCCTTTTTTAGTTCTCTACTATCTGACATTGTATTATAAAATGAATCCACCTCAATATTATCACCAAGATCAATAGAATAATCTAAATCACGTACCACATGGGTATAACTCCTCTCTTCATATGTAGCCGGAATATCAATTTCTACATAGGATGATTGCTCCGTTGTCAATATCACTTGATAAGGCTCTATTTCTGTATGAATACACAAAGAATCTAAATCTTCCTTATTAGCAATACGAATCTGAGTAAATGAAATCCATTGTGCAGGTACTTCTACAGAATCAATAATTGCTAGACTTACCAATTTATCATATTGACGTGTTTCGTAATTATAAGATTGCATCTTAGTAGTATCTACACAAATTTCTCCTACAGCTAAGTAATCTACCCTACAAACAGGATAAGCGCCGAATAATATAATCGTATCGTATTGAAGCTCAGTAATCGTATAATCCAAACAAGACAAAAAATCAAATTCATTACATTCTCCAACTACACTATCTACTATTACAGTTTGATTATCAATAAATTTTAGCAATTCAATGTCAGATGATTCTCGCTTATAATAAGCAATTTCTTGAGTAAAGGAAGTGTCCAATACCTGTTCGGTAACTGTTTCCATCACTGATTCAACTTCTATATATTTGATATAAGTATCATGTACCAATAAATTTATATATGTAGTATCCATAATCGCTTCAGAACAATCACTCCATTCCCTTTCTTTTATTTTGATGATCGTATCAAATTTTGCTTCTGACACTAAAAAATCATTGTATGATTCGCCCGAAAGTACCGTTTCAGTATGATCGTAAATCTGAGTATTAGTAAATTCTATCTCAAAATGCGCTGTAGTATCAACTTGTGCAACATATCGTTTGCTTTCTCCACTAGAAAAAACAAATTTATAATAATCATCAAGATTCAATGCAAAATCTATTCTATTGTCCAAAAGATACCAACCAAAAGAAGTCAATAAAAAATGCACTTCTTTTTCACAATTCATAAATCTCAAAATAGTGATTTCATCGCCATAAATTTGATAGTCTTCTTTTAATGTGTAGGTGGTAATCTCCCCTGTCATATTATCTGCATAATTTCGAAAATCAAAAAGACAAGCATAATACTTCAATACAAATTCTTTATTATCAAATGGCTCTTCTACCCAAAAATCAATAGCATATTCTGTATCATTCACTACAAATAAACTATCATTCCATTGGAGTCTATCCTCAAAAGCGAGTATATTGGGATTAGAAGGAAAAGTTTCTGTTTTGAAAAAATTTGGTTTATAAAAACACGTCCTTTGTGCAACAATATTACTTGTCACAGCATAAAGAATTATAATTATCATCAAAAACCTCATATTAAAAATATGTTAATAATTTATTTGCAAGATATAAAATTTTATCAATTGAATCTTCATTTTTTCTATGGAGTTATTTAGAATGATGTTCTTTAATGGTGCAGTAGTACTGCGGTTTTTACTATATGCTACGCTTTTTATAAAAATATGATAGATACTCAGTATAAAACAGTAATTTTACCAATTATATAGAACATTATCTTTCATAAAAACGTTATTGAATCTACTAAGAGCATCAAGTATATTGATTTTAAAACATCAAAAAATTATCATGAAAAAATTTCAAATAGTTGCCATCATAGCCATTATAGCTTCCGTTGCTGTATTATTAACGTCTTCAAAAGAGGTAAGTACTTATGCGACATTTAAAATGGCACAAGATGGAAACAGGGTGAAAATAACTGGAGAAATTGCCAAAGATAAGGATATGATATATGATCCAGCTATAGACCCAAATATATTTAAGTTTGTGCTTAAAGATAGTGAAGGAATAGAAAAAAACGTAGTATTAGCAAGAGCAAAACCACAAGATATAGAACGAGCAGAATCAGTAGTACTTACTGGGTCGCTCAAAAACGATGTGTTCTATGCTGATGAGATTCTGACTAAGTGTCCATCAAAATACAAAAATGAAGAATTGAGTCTTAAAGAAGGAGCAACAAATATATAATGAACGAAATCCAATATGCTGGAGAGCACCTATGGTTAGGAAACTTAGGCCATTTTTTAATTGTCCTTGCATTTGTTGGTAGTATTCTATCTGCAATTGCTTATGCGTGCAATGCAAAAAAAACTGACTTTTCTAATACGTGGAGATCATTAGGCAGACTAGGGTATATTATTCATGGGGTAAGTATATTTATAGTGGTAGGATTATTATTCTATGCCATGATAAATAAGTGGTACGAATATGCCTATGTCTATGAACATGTATCCAATGACTTACCACTAAAATATACAGTTTCTGCTTTTTGGGAAGGACAAGAGGGAAGTTTTATGCTTTGGATGATGTGGCATATTGTTCTTGGATTTATATTAATATGGAAAGGAGGAAAATGGGAAAGTCCTGTAATGGTAACAATAGCAACTGCAGAGATCTTTTTAAACTCAATGATACTTGGGCGCTATATTGGAATTGGAGAATGGGTAACTAAAATAGGTGCTAGTCCTATGAATCTACTTCGAGACACTATGCAGATTCCACTATTCAACAATGCCGATTATTTGTCTTTGATTTCTGGTTCTGGACTTAATCCACTATTACAAAATTATTGGATGACAATCCACCCACCTGTCACATTTTTAGGCTTTGCATCGACTATTGTCCCATTTGCTTTTGCAGTAGCTGGCTTATGGACTGGCAAATATAAAGAATGGTTAAAACCTGCTTTACCGTGGGCTTTATTTTCAACAGCAATTCTCGGTTCAGGTATTTTGATGGGAGCAGTATGGGCATACGAAGCTTTATCTTTTGGAGGATATTGGTCTTGGGATCCTGTCGAAAATGCTGTTTTAGTTCCTTGGCTTACATTATTAGCTGGAGTGCATACTCATCTTGTGGCACGCAGTACAGGATACTCTATAAAAGCCACTATACTGTTTTATGTTATCAGTTTTCCATTAATTGTGTACTCTACTTTTTTGACAAGAAGTGGTGTTCTTGGAGATACAAGTGCACATGCATTTACAGAGATGGGGCTTGAAAAACAACTCATCGCTTTTTTTATGTTATTTTTTATTATTGGAATAGGAGGACTAATATTAAGGTATAAAAAGATTCCAGCAAAACCAAAAGAAGAATCATTATACAGTAGAGAGTTTTGGATGTTTATTGGTGCATTAGTATTGCTATTTTCTGCTGTACTTATTGGAGTTCCTACTTCATTACCAGTATATAATAGTATAATGTCCTCTTTTGATGAGCATTACATAGGGCAAGTAATCCAAGATCCTGTACCGTTTTATAATAAGTATCAATTATGGATAGCAATATTAATTGGGTTTCTAAGTGGTGCAACAGTGTTTTTACGATACACCGAAAAAAATTGGAAAAATAGAACTAAGTTTTTTATCAAACATATAGGGATTAGCTTACTATTAGCAAGTGTATTTACTTATATTTTAACTTTTTGGATTGATTTGGTATCATGGCAATATGTACTACTGTCAATCGCTGGTCTATTCACAGTATTTACTAATATTGATTATATAATTTCTGTAGTCAAAGGAAATATCAAGTTGAGTGCAAGTGCAATTTCTCATTTCGGATTTGGAATAATGACAATAGGATTATTGAGTAGTGGACTTAATTCAAGTTCTATATCAAGTAGTCCTTTTTTATTTAGTGAAATATTCAATAAAGAGGATGTACTCAAATACGTACAACTTATCAAAGGAAAAGAACTACTTGCTCAAGGATATTGGATAACCTATGATTCTGATACTTTGGTGGGTAATACCAGATATTATGATATTACCTTTAAAAGAAAAAATGCTAATAATGAAGTGATTGACGAATTCAAATTGAGACCTAACTCAGTCTATTCTCATGATTTTAGTAAAGTAGCTGCTTTTAACCCCGACACTAAACATTACCTCCACAAGGATATTTTTAGCTGTATTGTATCTCTCGCCCCAACAAAGATGGACTTATCACAAGCCAAAGCTTTTGAAGACACTTTAGCTTGGAAAAGATATGAAGTATCAATAGGTGACACGCTCAAAACCCCAGAAAATAATTGGTATGTAGTCAACAATGTCAATTTTGAACCTACAGTTAAAGACTACGATCCTAAAGAAAATGATTTTGGTGTAGAAATTAATGTAGATGCAGGAAACAAAGAATTTGACTTAGCAGCTAACCTAAATACTGCTCTTGGGCTTAAAGGTGCACTACTATACAAGTATCCTGCTGAAAAGCAAGATTTGGGATTGCGGGTAAGATTAGCAGATGATTTTATGGATCAAATATTTACAGGTGAAGATAAACTTGAGTATAAAACATTTAAACTAAAAACTTATGGCTCATTTGATTTTGGAGGATGTGAAATAAAACTTACAGGATTTGATCGTGAACCAGAAGCAAGAAATTATATTGCCGAAGAGGGTGACATGGCAGTTGGAGCCAAAATGATGGTAATCAAAGATGGTGTTTCTTATCCATCTTCTCCAATATTTTTTCTTAGAGGCAATAGTCCAATGGGGACTAAATCTTACGTACCTGAGACTGGACTACACATAAGGTTTATGTCAATAGATCCACAAAAAGAAGAATTTACTTTTATGGTCGCAAAAGATGAAAGAAATAAAAACTATACCATTCCTCTTGAAATAGCAGAAAATGTACAACGAAGTGATTATGTGATACTTCAAGCTCAAATATTCCCAGGCATCAATCTTCTTTGGGCTGGTTGCTCATTTATGATGCTAGGTCTATTTATGGGTATGTGGAGAAAAAAGTAATTTAAACGCGATTTGATTAGTTGGCGCTTTATCATGTTAGCCATCTCTTAACAAACCAAAACCCAATAAGCCACAAACCCAAAAGCCTTTACTTTTTCATATAATCCAATGCCAAATGACAAAAAGCTTTGACACCAACAATCATTCCTGACTCATCAATAAAGAAATCAGGTGTATGGTGTGGAAAAGATTCTTTGGTGCCTGGTGTTCTACCTCCTACGAAATAATACATCCCAGGAACCTCCTTAGCAAAAAATGAAAAATCTTCTGCTCCAGTAATTGCAGGGGTTACAAATACATTATCCTCTCCTGCTGCATCAAATAATGAGGGCAACATTTTTTTTGTTAATTCGGGGTTGTTGTATGTCACAGGGTTACCAATCTGAATATCAACATCAGCCGTTGCTCCTTGTGCTTCTGCTATAAGTGTTGCCGTTTTTATTATTTTTTTATGAATTATTTTCTGCATTTCTTTGTCAAGTGTTCTGATTGTACCTATCAAAGTTACTTCTTCTGGAATAATATTGTTTCTCACTCCTCCATTGATAATTCCGACTGTGATAACTGCTGCCTCTTTGGTCAATTCTGTTTGACGACTCACAATTGTCTGTAGTCCCATGATAATCTGAGCAGACGTAACGATCGGATCTACTCCACCCCAAGGTCTTGACCCATGAGTTTGTTTTCCATGAACTTTGATTACAAATCTATCTGATGCGGCCATAATCCCTCCAACTTTGTATATAATTTTTCCAGCATCAACATTACTACTAATATGTTGTCCAAAAAAAACATCAATACCATAAGTATCAATAATTCCTTCTTTGACCATCAATTTTGCTCCACCTTCTTCTCCTGGAGGTGCACCTTCTTCTGCAGGTTGAAATACAAAAACAATTTTTCCATTTAACTGATCTTTCATATCTGTAAGTACTTTGGCAGCTCCCAGTAGCATCGCAGTATGTGTATCATGACCGCAAGCATGCATTACCCCAACCTCTTTGTCAAGATAGGTAGTTTTTACAACTGATTTAAAAGACAAATCTGTCCGCTCCACAACTGGCAAAGCATCAATATCTGCTCTCAATCCTATTGTTGGACCTGGTTTTCCAGTATCTAATACTGCAATAACACCAGTTTTTGCGATTCCAGTATCTACTTCTAATCCAAATGATTTTAATATTTCAGCTACCTTTTCAGCTGTTTTAAACTCTCTATTAGACAATTCAGGATGTTCGTGAAAATGTCTTCTCCATTTTATAACTTGGGCTTCTACTTCATTGGATTTAGCATCGGCTATATCTATCAATGACGTTTGTCCTTGAGCTATATAAATATTCGAAAGAATAAAACCGATAAAGAATAAAAACTTAATTGTCATTTTCATATTGGTAGATTTTAAATTTAAATATTCCCAATATCTTTAATTTTCAAGTAATAACCAATTTTCATTAAACTATTCCAATGGGATATCATTTTCAAAATCATACAATGTCAAGTTTCTAATAACATAATGGGCTTGCCAAAGATTCCAAAGAGAAGCATAATATTTTTGCTGAGCTGCTTGTTCTTCACTTATTGCAATATTAAGATTAGTGACATCTATTTTTCCAATATTAAATCTTTTTTTGGCTATCTCTAATCTTTTTTTGGCTATCTCAAGTGCTTCATCAGCTAATTGTAACTGATTCTTCTTTAATTCAAATTGTTCGATATTTACTAATATGGAACGTTCAAATGAAATGCGATCTTGCCTTAATTGTAATAGTGTCAATTCAAGATTTGACTTTGCAATTTCTTTTTCTGCTTTACTTCTACCAAAATCTGCAATCGGAATATCGATAGACAGACTTATTCGCTCTTGATCATTGAAAGTGCTATATGCATCAATAAAATTTTGCCCTGATTGGGTCAAACCAAAAGAACCATTAAGCCTCAAATTAGGTCCATTGTCTTTTATTGAGCGATCTACATTTCGTTCAGCCTCCAGTTGTCTTAATCTAAACTCTTCGGTAAGACTCCTATTATTATATGCATATTCCAATGCTTTAGTCTTGTCAATTGTGTATATTGTAAGCTTATTTGGCTTACTAAAATTAAATATCACCTTATTTTCTATCCCCAGAAAATCTCTTAATTTTTCAGATTTATTTTGCACTTCCAATGCTAACGAAGCTAATCTACCATCTGCATTTTTGGCAGACAATTGGATCTGGAGTAAATCTGTTTCAGATATTCTTCCCATGCTAAATCGTCCGCTCGAATTAATTGCTATAGAATCTAAATATTTCTTATTTCGTTCTGCTTCTAGCAATGATAGATTACTGATATACAAATCAAAAAAATAATTGACCGCATCAAATGATAGTCTTTCTTTTTCTTCAACATACTTTTTCTTTGATGCATTGTACTCCAACTCTAAAGATTTTTTGTCCCATTTATAAGGATTAAATCTCATAATTGGTTGATTGATTCCAATACTTATAGGCGTGGACAGGTAGGATTGATTACTAACTTGATTGTCCGTTTTAAATACATCCAGCCGTTGAAGGTCTGTAGCAACAAACACACTTCCTCCTGTCTTACTTACAACTTGACGTAAATTCAATCCAATAGTATTAGTCATAAAAGATCGATTTACAAATGCCTGTGAACCATCTGGCAAAGTGATCGAAGAAATACTTCTATTAAGGCTTGGAATGGTTGCATTTAATGATAACTGAGGTTTAAAATTAGATTTTGCAGAAATATATCTCCAATATGAATTATTTTCTCTTGTCTTTGCCAACAAATAATTTGGACTTTCAGATTGTGCCGTATTGATAATATCATGGACAGAAGCATTGATTACCTGCTGTGCCAAAGCATCTTGGCAATTACTTAAAACAATCAGCAACATGAGGAAAATTTTATTTTTCATAGTTTATTAAATGTTTTCACATAATTTATTAATCATTTCTAGTATTCTCCATATCACTCCGTTCTCAAAGCTGTAATAGGGTCCATTTTTGCGGCTTTCCTTGCGGGCATAATTCCAAATATTATACCAATACCTACAGCAATCACAAAACTCAACATTATTGATCCAAATGAAATTACTGTCGCAATATCAGCATATTGAGCTATCAATTTTGCTCCTGCAATTCCCAGAATAACACCTATTACTCCTCCAGCTAAACTTATGGCAATAGCTTCGAATAAAAATTGATAAATAATATCTTTTTCAGTTGCACCAATTGATCTTCTGAGTCCTATTTCTTTTATACGCTCTAAGACACTGGCAAGCATAATGTTCATAATGCCAATCCCACCAACTAACAACGAGATACCAGCAATAACTGCTAAAATAAAATTTAAAGTTTCTTGGGTGTTTTGTTGTTGTTTGATAAGCAATTCGGGTAATTCCACTTCAAAGTCAGCTTGGTCATTATGTCTGCGCAACAATAACTTTGAGATCAACGATGCACTAGGCTCCATTGCTTTAGTCTCTTTTACTTTCACAATTATCTTATCCAATTGGTGATAGTTTTTCTTCTTAGTTTTTTGTCGACTGTTCCGCTTTATATCTTCACTACCGATACGCTGTTTATTGTCTATTCTTAATATATAGCTTTCGATCGGTACAAATATTATATTTCTATAACTATTCACTTTTAGTTTGCTTAATCTTTCACTTGATACTTGTCTTTTTTCTAATACCCCAATAACTTTAAATATTACATGTTTTGCTTTTACATATTTTCCTATTGGATCTTTTCCCAAAAACAATCTTGCTGCTGCATTTGCACCTAAAATACACACATTAGATCCTTCAATACTGTGGTATGATGTAAAAAGTGATCCCCGTTTAACATTCAAATTATTAACACTAAAAAAATCATTGTTTACCCCCATACATTTAGACTTTATTGAAGTCTTGTTATATAGGATTTTAGTATCTGTTTTGGTCTCTATCGAAATAGATTCAACATCGGGAATAATAGACTGGATACTTTTAACATCAGACATATTTAATCCATACGAAAAAGCCTCTTTCGTTTCTTTTTCATCGGACTCATCATCAGACGTTTTCTTATCTGGTGGTATAGATTTAATAACAATATTATTAGTACCAATTATTTTTAATTGATCTAGTATAGATTTTTTTGCTCCATTTCCAATTGCTAACATTGCAACGACAGAAAAGACACCAAAGATAATCCCGAGTGCTGTAAGTAACGCTCGAAGCTTATTCTGAGCAATTCCTTCAATAGCTAAAAGTATATTCCTTTTGATATATTTAAACATAGTGAGGTAGATTTAAAAGATTATTACCCTACCGCCACCACCAAAACTTTTATTTTGATCTTTTTGGGATACTACAGCTTCAGCATTTTTGTCATCATATTTATCTTTTTCTTCCATCCAGGTTTCTTTCTCTTTCTGAGCAGATTCAATTACCTCTTTTGATAATAATTTTTGATTAAGTGTTGACATATCTTCTGGGGTAGTTAATACTATTTGTTCCTCTCCCGACAAACCAGCAACCACTATGATATTATCTTCATTCGACACCCCTCTGATTATCTGGTGCTTTTCAAATTTTGCTCCTGTCTTTACAATTACATAGTCAATACTATCACTATAAAATCCCTCTAATGGTATATGCATAACATTAGCATATTCATAAATTTTTATCTGATTTGAAGTTGTCATTGCAGGTCTAAGTATATCATCAATCTGATTAACTCCAATCACTACTTCAAATACTTTTGCTTCTTGTCCTCTCAATTCTTGACCTATATTAGCAACAGAAATTATTTGTCCATCAAAAACTTTTTCTGGAAAAGCATCCACTTTAATTTCTACAAATTGCCCCTTTTTTATCTTTGAAATATCAACTTCATTCACATATGCAACTGATGTCATCTTAGTTAGATCTGGCAGCTCTGCAACTACTGGATCCCAAGCACTTATCTGTGAGCCTGGTCCTTTTTTACCATCCCATCCTTTTTCATATATTAACATCCCATCCTCAGGCGCCTTAATACTAAATGATCCTGCAAGTGACATCATTTGATTATATTTTGAATCAAATTGTTTCAGATTGGCTTGAATTTCTCTCACTTTAGCATTTGATTGTATCACCAACAATTCCACCTTATTCTCTAATTGATCCAAAGACCGTAAAGTCATTTCAAGTTTCAATTTAGATTGATCGATTACCATTTGTGGTTCATACTTATTTTTTTCGATTTCTAATTTTTCCTGTGCCATAGAAAATCTAAGATTAGCAATTTCATTTCTTACACCCTTCATTTGGATTGCTGTATCGATCTTTATTTGTTCCAGTTTTGTGTTTTCTCTTTCTATCTCAGTCTCGACTTGAGTTATTTTAGTAGCTAATTCTGTCTTGTCTAATGAGGCAACAAAGTCTCCTTGTTTGACAATCGTCCCTTCTGGTATTAACTCCTTAATTGTTGTCTGATATATACCAGCACTCCTCATACCTTGAGGTCCTCTAATTTTTGTAGATTTTTTTGCCTTCAGTTCCCCTGTTGCATTTACGGTAACTAAAAAATTTTCTTTCATTATTTTTGCATATATTTCAGATTTTGTATCCTCAGATTTAGGGCGCAGAAGGTAGTAACCAGCTAAAGCAATGACAAGGGCCATAACTATATATAAAATTGATTTTTTCATTATTATTTTATGGGAGTTGATTAGTTAGTAATAAACTTAGAATATATAGCAATAACGAAAATCATTCTTCTATTAACATATAATTATATAAATATGTAAGTTTATCACTTTTCTATTTCTAATCCAATGCTATTCTATTTTGCCCAGGATAATTGTCTTGCAGTCTCATCAAAGGTACTTCTATAAAAAATGTAGTTCCGCTACCATATTCCGTCTCAAAATAGATACGTCCATTAAATGAATCAATCATATTGGCAGAGATTGCTAATCCTAAACCTGTGCCAGAACTCTTTGTAGTAAAATTAGGAGTAAATACCTTATCTTTCATTTGATCAGATATTCCCGTACCATTATCCTTCACAGATACTATTGCCATGTCGTTTTCTTGATATACTGCCATTTCGATTATCCCTTTTTTATCTGTTGGTATAGCTTGAATAGCGTTTTTAACAATATTATTAAGTATTCTTACAAGATGATTCCTATCTGCAAAAACATACATATCATTAATAGGCTCTGACATCGTGAATTTAATATCCTCTCTTTTTCTAAATAAGTCATGAATCGCCTCAACCACTTCATTGATAACAATTTTTTCATTTGTAGCTTTTGGCATTTTTGCAAAGTTTGAAAACTCATCAGCAATTTGATTTAAATTATTAATTTGCTCTATTAATGTTGCTGAGATTCTTTTAATCAATCTTTGACTATTTTCTGGGTCAGATTTTACTGCATGTTCAAGATATTGAATACTCAATTTCATAGGAGTCAATGGATTTTTAATTTCATGCGCCACTTGTTTTGCCATTTCTCGCCATGCTAAATCTCGCTCAGTTCTTGCTAACATTGTTGCACTCTCTGATAATTTTTGAGTTAATAAGTTATACTCATTTATCAAGTTTCCAATTTCATCCTTTGTATTCCATTCTAAACGCTGATTAGTCTTGCCAAATTTAAACTCTTTTAATTTCCCTGATAATATTGAAAGTGGTTGTGTAATCGAATTACCAATAGCAATAGCCAATGCTCCTGCAATTAAAAACAAGAATATATAGACATTTAAAATCGTGCTTATAAAATTTCTAATACTTGTATTCGAATTATTTATGGGTTTGTAGGTTAGACCCAAATATCCATAAGGACTTTTATTTTTGTAATAGACTGGTATAAAATCCATTGCAAAATCATCATTATCAAGATATGCTCTTGTAGATCCTACACCATCAATATCAGTTTCAAAGTTCTGTAAAATCGAGTATGGTATTCTGCTTATCTTTGGATAGACAAGACTAGATCTTAATGCATTTCCATTTGCTCCAAAAAACACCATTTTTTTATTGTGTACATGAGATAACTCATCAACTCTTGATTGTATCGCCACTGCAGCTAACTGATTATTTTCAGCACCTTCTACACTTGCTCTAATGTCACTTATTATAGATCTCACTTCTTCCCTTTGTGTATTGACACTATTGGTTTCTAATACATTTTTGAAATAATAAGCTGTCACAATTCCTATTATTAAAAATGAAAAAACAATAAGCAATATAATAGTTAATTGGATTCTTACTCGTAGTGAAGACGTATCGTAAATTTTATAATCCAATTCTTTTGGTAAAAAATTATATCGTGTATTAATCAATGCCAATAAGAATAGTAATAATCCTGAAATACTAACAATAAAGCTAAACAACGATATAGGTTTCATCAAGCCACCTAACTTTGTAAATGCAACAATTTTTATATTAGAATCTTGATTTGAAACTATAAATGAAATATCATTTTCTACAATAGATGCTTTAAGATTAATTAATTTTTTGAAAGAAATATCTGTTATATCATTAATCGCATTTATTATTACATTTTCATTTTTAAAAACAACATAATTTAAATTTGAATAGCTTTTAATGGTGTTTTCAGACGAATAATTTAGCTTTATTATCAAGTTAAATGGTGAGTTTGTATATGTGTTATTTTCAATAAAATAATTTAAATAATATACATTTTTAAAAGGATTAAAATACAAATGCTCGGACACCTGCTTAGCGTTAGAAAGTGCTTGCCCATACTTATAAGAAGTATTAAAATGATTACTAAACAGTGTACTACCTTCTCTATCATTGGCAACTATTTCAATATTTACGTTTTGATCTGCATCTCCTAAAATTGTCGTTATATATGATTTGAAATCTTGTAGATCCAACCCAGATGGAAATGGCAATGTTGATAATTGTACGAATACGTCAGACTCTTGAAGAGTACTATCAATCACCAAACTTTTACGTTCGTATTGCTTGTCTGATTTTGTAAATAATGATGCTACCTCATTATTCTGATGTTTGATACTATTGTCTAATGAATAATAAAAAATTATAGATGCTAAAAATCCAGATAATATAATTATCCACCAAAATGTAAAAATTATCTTTCTTCCTTTACTTTCAATATACAGCTCTAAAATCAACAAATATGACATTACAAATGTGTAAAGTGTCCATGGTGGAATCCCAATTTTTAGATATTTCACCAATGGATAAGTGAGTAAAACACCAATGGCCCATAAAATATACTTCCATATTCCTATACCTACAGTTACAGCTGTATCAACCTGTACACTATCACCATCTCTCAACGTTTCTATTGGGTTATCATTAAAAAGTATAAGTGATCCATAAAACAATATAGCAAGTGCGATCACCAACGTACTTATTAAAATAACTCCGTCTTGTTGAAACTGTAAAATGCTATTATAATTATCCGCAAAAACCGCACTATGCAAAAAACCATTAGCCAAATGGATGATATTAATAAAACCTGCAGTGACGATAAATGGAAAGATGATAAACTTTGCCTTTCCAAAAGTATTACGACTATATAAGATTTTCTTTATCAAAGAAATAATGAAAACTAAAAAAACAAGGTTGGTGACCATTCCTCCTAAAGACATATTTATACTACTATTAGTATTAGTAAACTGTCCTAAATAGCTTATTTCAAAAAATTGTTGTAATACAAAATGATTTACGAACCAACACACAATTGCAATGGTAAAGGCAATAGAGACACCTTTATGTTTGACAACATATTTAAATAAAAACACTAATCCTAGCATTAAAAAAATGTGATAAAACAAATAACCAATAGTATTAATAAATTGCTGATTCTTTCCGAACTTCGGATTTATTTGTTGTGACGGTTTCCTTATTTGAAAAGGAGTAATCTCAATATCTAAATCACGATATATTGCATCATAAACCCTTCCACCACTAGACAAGTCCATGCTAACGATAATCTTATAACCACCTTGAATATCCCTATATACTATGGATCGAGCATAATCGCTATTGATTTCTTCTTGAGTATATTTATTATTATTCCAATAAAATAACGAGTCATGTTTCAGAATATTAATATCATACATGGATTTTTCAAACAAATCATCAAGATCAACTCCATCAAGTTTTTTTAGCTTTGACTTTACATCTTCTAATTCTTCATCGTAATATTTTTGGACTTTTCTATCTATAGATGCGGTATCCATATCTTTCTTACTCCATAGTACAAATATTGAAGACAACACAGCAAAAATAAATGCTGTTAATAATAACCGTTTATAATTTCCCAATTTAGTTTTCAATTCAAATAGTTATTTGAAATACATTCTAGAAAACATAAAGATAACAATTACACATTAAATTAAATCATAATGTGACAAATAAGGCATATTTCGATTTTATTTTGTTTGGCGCTCGCTATTACTAGTAGCTAAACATCGAGATAGTATAGTCACATTTCTAGTATTTGGAATTCGCTATTGCTAACAAAAATAGTACCTTGTGACTCCAAAACAACTAGACATTCTATAACGCAAATACTATTAATAAATGCAAATCAAGAATAATAAAAATAAGGCACATCTAATTCTAATTTATTTTGTTTCGCTATTCTTTACTTTTACACTAAACGCCCAGATAGAATATCCTCTTGTCGCACAAAAAGTCAAAGAAAAATTTGCTTCTCAACCACACTACCATTCAAAAAAATTATTTATTAAGAATAAAACTGTAGGTAATCAATTTAAAAATTATGTAAAAGAATCAACAGTAATAGATATTGCTCAAAAAGAATTGCAAGTAATTTTGAATAGAAAATCGGAGCTATTAAGGCTAACTATTCCTAGTGAAAATGGAGCTATTGATTTACAGCTGTTTCAAACTGATATATTAAGTGATACATACAGATTAAGAGATGAGTCAGGAAACATTTATCATTCATCGGGGACTGCATTATTCTATAGAGGAACAGTAAAAGGCGTTGCACTCTCGACAGCAATAGTAACTGTAATGAAGCGTGAAATAAGGATTCTTTACAGTGATTCGTCTGGAAATCATAGAATTTCTAAAGTTGGCGACAAATATGTCATGTATGACGATCAAGATATTACCATAAGAAAAGAATTTGATTGTCAAACAAAAGAAAATCCTAATCCAATTTCTTATAATATAAAAAATCAAAAAGGAGTTACGCAAAGAAGCAGCATAACAGGAGGTTGTGTTGAAATCTACTTTGAATGTGATTACGAAAGCTATCAAGACAATGGATCTAATATTGTAAATACTGAAGCATGGGTTACCGCACTTTTTAATGAAGTAACTACACTATATGCAAATGAGAATATTCCTATCGTAATAGCAGAAATAAAAGTGTGGACAACTCCAGATCCCTATATAGCATTTACTTCTACAAGTGATGTATTAGACGAATTTGTTGTTCAAACTAATAATAATGAATATGATGGTCGGCTTGCACATCTTCTTTCTACTCGATCCTTAGGTGGTGGCATAGCTTACTTAAATGTATTGTGTAATAATACTATTGCCAATGCAGTAAGTGGAAGTCTTTCTACAAACATTGTTCCTTTCCCTACTTACTCTTGGACTGTAGAGGTAGTAGCTCATGAGATGGGACATAATTTTGGATCACCTCACACCCATGCCTGCTCTTGGAATGGTGACAATACTCAAATAGATGATTGTGGTAATCAATACTTAGGAAATGGTGGACCTTGCTATGATGCTAACAATCCTATACTACCTGCAACGGGTTCTATAATGAGCTATTGCCATTTAGTCTCAGGTGTTGGTATTGATTTCAATAATGGATTTGGAATGCAGCCAGGTGATCTGATCTACAATAATTATATAAATTCTACTTGTCATACTGGGTGCAGTACTGACCCAGCTCCTGCCAATGATGAATGTGCAAATGCAATTCCCATCAACAATATTGGCGGATTGGGAACTTGTCCTACTAACAAAGTCACGGGTATGACTTTAGGTGCTAATGAGTCCACACCGATATCTTGTGATGGTGG
>JAZGFO010000009.1:0-12845 GCA_036479655.1 Saprospiraceae bacterium | reverse complement strand
AATATAGTCAATAAGACAAAACATTTAAAATTAAACTAATAATTATATGAAAAAATTAGCTCTAGGACTACTTAGTTTATTTCTTGTAGTAGGATCAATATCTGGTCAAGAAGGCAAAAAAGCTTTAAAAAAAGGAAGTAAATTACTTAAAAAATATGCTTCTAATGCAATAGGTAATGCAGGCAATTTAGATGAAGGATTAATGCTTATTGAAAAAGCATTTGAATCTGAAGATGTTACTAAAAAAATTAGTAATTACAATGTTTTATCTGCTGCCTACAATGCTGTTGCAGAAGGACAAATTAATGCAAAAGTATTAGACCCTTCATTTGTAATTGCAAATCCTGATGTTGTAATGAAGGCATTTGAATCAATCACAATGGTACTTTCGAAAGCAGAAAAAAAAGGAGACAAAAGTGATGCTGTTGAGGCACTTCAAATGGCAGAAAGTCATATGAATAACATTGGAATATTCTATTTTCAAGATAAAGATTACGCCAATGCATTTACATATTTCAATAAAGCAATTGAAGTGTATGAAGTGCTGAAATCAAATAATAAAGAATCAAGATTAGACAATGAAATAGAACGAAAAGACCATCTTTTTTACACGGGCGCTGCGGGATATTATGGAAAAAAAGGAATGGAAGCCGCTCCAGTATTAGAGCGATTAGCTGCAGAAGGAACAGACAAAGGATTAGTTTACGAAGCTTTGCACAATATATATAGTGCTGAAAACAAAGAGAAGGCAGTTGAATACTTAACCAAAGGAAGAGAATTATTTCCTGATGATACAGGATTGTTATTTGCTGAAATTAATTTTTATTTAGCTGAAGGTAAATTAAATATTCTTACGGATAAATTAAAAGCTGCTTTAGTAAAAGAACCAGATAATATTACAATCTACACAACATTAGGTAATGTATATGATCAATTAAATCAAACAGAAAGAACGGCAGGGAATATAGCAAAAGCTGATGAGTATTTTGGAAATGCTATGGATTACTACTCACAAGCAGTAGAAAAAGATCCTAAAAACTTTGATGCGATATATAGCCAAGGTGCTTTATATTACAACAAAGCTGCCTCTTATACGGATAAAATCAATGAATTATCAAATGATTTTAGTGCTGCTGGCACTAAAAAGTATGATGCTCTAAAAGCCGAAATGGACAATTTTTTCACTTTAGCATTACCATATTTTGAAAAAGC
Source organism: Saprospiraceae bacterium (assembly GCA_036479655.1). Taxonomy (GTDB): domain Bacteria; phylum Bacteroidota; class Bacteroidia; order Chitinophagales; family Saprospiraceae; genus CAJXUU01. The sequence continues at coordinate 11,633 of JAZGFO010000009.1, read as the reverse complement.
AGATGGTATGAATGATACAGATCTTAATACACTTATAGCATTAAAAGAAATCTATGCTAGAAAAGATATGCTTGATCAAGTATCAAAACTCAAAACTAGAATTGAGGCAATATCAAAGTAAGTAATATTTAGAAATACAGTTTTATAAAAGAGGTAGCCTTTGCTACCTCTTTTTTATTTTAAATTCTTGTGAGATGACAATTTTTAATCTCAAAAATTATAAGTAATATAAATTGTGGATTGGTTCAATATAATTCATTACTTTTGAGTTAAGTAAACAGACAATAATTTTTTGAAAAAATACGAATATTATGGCATTTGATATTGAAATGATAAAGGCTCACTATGAAACATTAGGGGAAAAGATTTTGGTGATAAAAGAAAAGCTTGGACGACCGTTGACATTAGCCGAAAAGATTCTTTATGCTCATTTACATATAGAGTCACCACTAAATAACTATGAAAGGGGTAGTGACTATGTTTTCTTTGCACCTGATAGGGTAGCTATGCAAGACGCAACTGCTCAGATGGCATTATTGCAATTTATGATGGCAGGTAAAAACAAAGTGGGAGTACCATCTACTGTTCATTGTGATCACCTAATACAGGCAAAAATTGATGCAGATGTTGATTTGAAAGGTGCAATGGATATTAACTCTGAAGTTTATGATTTTTTGGAAACGGTAAGTGATAAATTTGGAATTGGATTTTGGAAACCAGGTGCAGGAATAATACACCAAGTTGTATTAGAAAATTATGCTTTCCCTGGAGGAATGATGATTGGTACAGATTCTCATACGGTTAACGCAGGAGGCCTTGGTATGATAGCCATTGGAGTTGGAGGAGCTGATGCAGTAGATGTAATGGCTGGAATGGCATGGGAGTTAAAAATGCCTAAGTTGATAGGTGTTAAATTAACGGGCAAATTAAGTGGTTGGACATCACCTAAAGATGTAATATTAAAAGTTGCTGGTATTCTTACTGCCAAAGGTGGTACTGGTGCTATAGTTGAGTATTTTGGAGACGGGGCTATAAGTATGTCTTGTACTGGAAAAGGAACAATTTGTAACATGGGAGCTGAAGTAGGAGCGACTACATCAACATTTGGTTATGATGATTCTATGAGCAGATACCTAAAAGCAACGAATAGGGCAGACGTTGCAGAATTAGCAGATAAATATGCAGAGCACTTGACTGGTGATAAAGAATGCTATGATAATCCAGAGCAATATTTTGATCAAGTTATTGAAATTGATTTGACAAGTTTAGAGCCTCATGTCAATGGCCCTTTTACTCCTGATTTAGCTACACCTATTTCTAAGTTGGCTCAAGCTGCTGAAGAAAATGGCTGGCCAACTGAATTGGAATATTGTCTAATCGGATCTTGTACTAACTCTTCTTATGAAGATATTTCAAGAGCGGCTTCAATTGCCAGACAAGCAGTAAATAAAAATATAAAACCTGGTTCTACACTTACCATAACTCCAGGATCTGAATTGGTGAGATTTACGATAGAAAGAGATGGATTTATTGATACTTTTGATAAAATAGGTGCTCAAGTTTTTGCCAATGCATGTGGACCATGTATAGGTCAATGGGATAGAGCAGGTGCTAGCAAAAAAGAAAAAAATAGTATCCTTCATTCATTCAATAGAAATTTTTCTAAACGAGCAGATGGGAATCCTAATACGCATGCATTTGTAGCTTCGCCAGAGATAGTGACAGCAGTTGCTTTGTCAGGACGATTGGGTTTTAATCCATTAACTGATACGATTACTAATACTAATGGAGAAGAAGTAATGTTAGATCCTCCAACAGGAGAAGAATTACCTACTAAAGGGTTTGATGTTGGCGATGCTGGATTTAACGCACCGGCCGAAGATGGAAGTGGTATTAATATTGTAGTCAATCCAAATAGTGATAGATTACAATTATTAACACCATTTGTACCGATAACAGCGGAAGAAATGACAGATATGCGTGTGTTGATAAAAGTTAAAGGTAAATGTACAACTGATCATATCTCAATGGCTGGACCATGGTTAAAATATAGAGGACATTTAGAAAATATCTCTAACAATTGTTACACTGGTGCCATTAATTTTTTCAATGACAGACCAAATCATGTTCTTAACTATTTGAAAAATGATTATTTGGAAGTACCTGATTCAGCAAGAGCATATCAAAAAGCAAAAATTGGTACTGTCGTTTTTGGAGAAGAAAATTTGGGAGAAGGTTCTTCAAGAGAACATGCTGCTATGGAGCCTCGATTTTTAGGTGTAAATGCGGTAATAGTTAAATCTTTTGCAAGAATACATGAGACAAATCTTAAAAAACAAGGAATGTTAGCATTAACTTTTGTTGATAAATCTCATTTTGATTTAGTAAGACAAGATGATGTGGTGAGTATTGTTGATTTTGATACAATGTCACCGGGTAAAAATCTAACAATTAAATTGGACCATGCAGATGGCACTAATGATTCATTTGAAGTTGCACATACATACAATCAAGCTCAAATTAACTGGGTGAAAGCTGGAAGTGCATTGAATAAAATTAGAGAAGAATTTGCTTAGATAGTAATTTATTTGAAGAACTAACGCCTGCTATGATTTTCGTAGTGGGCTTTTTTTTTGATAGATATGCTAAATAATATGTTTTATAATTGAACAAGCCTTTAAAACAAATTCACATACCCAAAGTGGATTTTTGTGTTATTGAAATCAAAAGAATTGTCAAGCCTTCTACCTGTTGCAAAAGCAACATTAAAAATACCTGAAACTGTCGAAAAATTAATTCCAATACCTAATCCAATAGCTGTATCCCAATTGCTACTATCATCTACTTTACTATGTAAAACACCATAGTCAATAAATGGAAAACTCAAATATGAATTACGATCTAATAATAAACGGAATTCGAAGGTAGATACTAAATATTTATCAGTTAAAATACTCTGTTCGTCAAATCCTCTAAGCTGTTTATTACCTCCGAGCCTGTATAGTTGATTGTCATATAGTTGCTCTTCATTATATTGAATACCACCGTTAATACCAATTTTGATTGTTCCTATTTTGAAAGTTGGAATATATGCAAAAGCTGAAATTGATAATTCTGTTTGTAATGAGTTTAGTTTTAATGAATCATATGCAAGAATAAAATCCAAATTGTCAGTATGTAATCCTTCAATTGTTGGATTTTTAATTATTCGTCTTAAACCAAGAGCTCCATTAAGTTTTACTTCCAATCCTTTGCTTGGATTAAATCGGTAATCTACATTTCTGAAAACATATTCTAATGCTCCTCCATCAAATGAAACATCTAATTTTGCAGGTAGTTTTTTTTGCATTATGATAGAATTTGTATCTATTTCTACTAGTCTTGATGATTTTTTCGTCCAAGAAGCTTTTAGTGTAGATATCTCATCAAATTGATAAATGATTCCAATGTCAGATACTAAATCTGTAAATTCTGTTGTGCTTTGGAATAATTCAAAACGGGTATCAATTCCTAATGGAAGATTAAAAATGTATGGATAATTAAATTTTAAAGACAGCTCCTGTGTCTTTGGTTTTAGTCTATTAAATCTTGCATAAATGTATTCACCATGACCTAATGCATTTTGCATTTCTGCGGTAAAATCTCCTGTAATCGTAAATTTCTTTTCAGCACCACTCCCCGTTGGCAAAACACCAATTATAAAATCAAATCTTGATGCTTTTTTATGTTTTAAGTATAATAAGACTTGAGCTTTTTTGTCTTCAAATTTGATGCGTGGCGTACTGTCTAATTGTATAAAAGATAATTCATTAATACTTTTTGTGATTGCATCTATTTTTTGTCTGCTATATGGATCGCCCTTGGTGATATTTAGCAGTTTATTAATATATGTACGTCTAATATTGACGTCTCCAATTATTCTTATACTATCAAATGGTACATAGCTTTTTCTATCAAGATTTAGAATGCCAGATAACTTACCATTATCAAATTCTGTACTGTCAATGGACACTTTAGCAAATGGATATCCATTATTTTCCATATAGGTGAGCAATAATTCAGCATATTCTCCAATAATTACGGGAGATATTTTTTTGCCTTTCCATCTCACATTTTTCAATCCAGCACTTTCAATAATAGCCATATTGTAGTCCGAAATTTTTATGTCGCCAAATAAATATTGTTCCCCTATGTACACATTGGCTGTTATGGAAGAGTCAGTTGATATTATATTATCAATATTTGAAGTTAGATATCCATTTGCCCAGAGATTAATAATATTTTTATTAAGACTACTAATAAATGAAATAGAATCTGTGTAAGAAATTTCGGCTTGAACTTGAGCTGATATTGCCGCTTTTGCATCGGAGAATTCTATTTGTAAGGATTTTTGATACTGGCCATAGATATGGCTACCAACCGACATAAGTAAGAAAGTGATAAAGGCTCTTAATAACGTGTTTGCAGGTGTCAATAATTTTAATTTACAACAATAATAACGAATATTATTGGATGTTTAATATCTACTGAAAATAATACTAAAGCCTTACATTAAATTAAGTGAATACATATATGTATTAATTTATTTTTAATGTACCTTTGTGCTCAATTTAATGGTTAAAAATACATTTATGTTTAAAATCAATATTTACTTAAAGTTTGGACTTATAGCATTATTCTTAGGAGGAGGAATTATCTTATCAATAATGTATAGCTTTTGGTACGCATTGCCATTGTTGATTATAGGTATACTATTGTTAGTTAGTTATTTTATGTTGGGTACAATTCAGTCAGCAGCAGAAATGGTTCAATTGATGGATATGGATGGAGCAGAGAAGAGGCTAGGATTGACAAAATTCCCCAAATTATTATATGTATCTAATCGGGCATTTTATTTTATCCTTAAAGGTACAATTGCAATCAATAAGAATGATACTACTACTGCAGAGGATTATTTCAATCAAGCATTAGCATTAAAATTACCTACAGAGACGGAAAAAGCAATGGTGTTAATGCAATTAGCAAATATTAACGCTCAAAAGAATAAATGGACTGCAGCAAAGAATCATTTTAGAGAAGCAAAAAAACTAAAAGTTGTAGAACCACAATTAAAACAACAAATGGTCGATTTTGAAAAAGCACTTAATAATAGAGGTCAAGCCAAAGCAGCCCAAATGATGGGGGGTAGACGAGGTGGTCAAATGATGACTGGAGGGAAAAGGCGACGACCCAAAATGAGATAATTCAAAAAACATTTCATACATATATTCCTTTTTGAAACTTTAGAATACAGTTTTGGGTTTAGTATACTTCATGCTATCCCATTCAATTTTATATAATATTAGACAGTACATAATGAAAAAATATAATGAACCAAATGGATTAAATGATGTCGCAAAATTTCATGACACCTTTAGTTTGCCGATATTAGAAAAGCCAATCATTCCCTCTAAAGATAGATGTGCATTGCGTATTTCTTTATTGCAAGAAGAATTAAACGAACTAAAAGAAGCAATTGAAAATGACGATCTTGTAGAAGTTGCAGACGCATTTTGTGATATTCAATATGTATTAAGTGGTGCTATTTTAGAATTTGGAATGGGCGATGATTTTAAAACAATGTTTGATGAAGTCCAACGATCTAATATGAGCAAAACTTGTAAGACTATGGATGAGGCAATTGCAACTCAAAAACATTACCAAGCGACAAAAAACACAGAATCAATTATTGAAAAGAAAGAAGGGGAGTTTCTTGTGTATAGAAAAGAAGATAAAAAAGTACTCAAATCAGTTAAATATTCACCAGCTGATATTAAATCAATTTTAGAAAAAGTGACATCTAAATAATGTATTACGTAAGAGACATAAGTTTGCAATTTGCAGATCGAATACTGATGGATAAAATCAGTTTTATGATCGGTAGAAAAGAAAGAATAGGACTGATCGGAAGAAACGGTGCAGGGAAATCTACATTGCTAAAAATTATAGCTGAAATAATGAGTCCTGATGCGGGGAAAATCGAAATGCCAACTAATACCACTATTGGTTATCTAAAACAAGAATTTGAATTAGATGAAAATATGACAGTTATTGGAGAAACAATGACTTGTTTTGAAGAAGCTAATCGATTAAATGAAGAGTTAGACAGAATCAATGACGAGATATCTTCACGAGAAGATTATGAAAGTAAAGAATATGGACATTTGATAGAACAAATATCGGAGATATCTGCTCAAATGGAACATTATGATCTCACTACCCTTGAAGCCAATGCAGTTAAAGTATTGAAGGGTTTAGGTTTTCCTATCGATGAATTTGAGAACAAAGTTGGTACGCTGAGTGGTGGTTGGAAAATGAGAATTGAATTAGCAAAATTACTTTTGCGAGAACCAGACTTATTATTATTAGATGAGCCTACCAATCATCTTGATATAGAATCAATTATATGGTTAGAAAACTATTTGATTAATTATTCTGGAATTGTTATACTAATAAGTCACGATACTACATTTTTAGACAATGTGACCAATCGAATTATTGAAATAGAATTGGGCAGACTTAATGATTATAAAGGAACATACAAGAAGTATATTGTTGAAAAAGCTGCTATCAGAGAAGTCCAAGTAAATGCATTCGAGAATCAACAAAAACAAATAGCACAAAAAGAAAAAACGATTAATCGATTTATGGCAAAAGCGACCAAAACAAAAATGGCGCAATCGATGAAAAAACAATTAGATAAAGTAGAAAGAATACAAATAGTTGATGAGAATACTTCTAATATGGATATTAGATTTGCAGAAGTGCCTCGAGCCGGTAGAGAAATACTTGTTGGGAAAAACATATCTAAGTCCTATGGAGATAAGAATGTTCTTGACAATATCTCTATCGATATAGAACGTGGGGATCGAGTTGCATTTGTAGGACAGAACGGACAAGGTAAGACCACATTAGCAAAAATTCTTATTCAAGACATCTTACCTTCTTCGGGGGATGTAATTCCTGGACACAATTTGCACATTTCTTATTATGCACAGAATCAATCAGATCTTTTAGATACTAAAAAAACTATTCTTCAAGTGATGGAGGATAAAGCTCCTGAGCAACTAAGATCGAAAGCTAGAACAATATTGGGAAGTTTTATGTTTAGTGGCGAAGATGTCGATAAGAAAGTTTCTGTATTGTCAGGTGGAGAACGTGCAAGACTCGCAATGGCAAGTTTGGTAATGCATCCTTGTAATGTATTACTACTTGATGAGCCTACCAATCACTTAGATATACAGAGTAAGGAAATACTGAAAAATGCATTGAAAAAATATACAGGAACATTAATAGTTGTTTCTCACGATAGAGACTTCTTGGAAGGATTGACAGATAAGGTTATTGAATTTAAAGACAAAAAGCTAAGGGAATACCTAGGAGATATTGAGTATTATCTAAAAGAACGAAAATTGGATGATATGAGAGCTGTCGAACTTCAAAAGTCTAATATCAAAAAAGCAGCCAAAGTTGTTGTCAAACCTGCAAAGGTTAAAACGATGTCAAGAGAAGACGAAAAACAATTGAAAAGAAAAATTCAATATTTAGAAAGAGACATTTCGAAGATTGAAGAAGATTGCAAAGTGATTGAAGATAAAATGGCAGATCCAATGTTTTATAAATCAACTGAATTTGATGGAGAGAATAAGAAATATAAGGTTTTGCAAAGCAATAGAGAGAATAAAACAAACGAGTGGGAAAAATTAGTAGAGTTACTAGATTAAATAAACATCAGTGTTTGTAGTGTTTTAGAAAATGAGGATGAGTGAAATGAAATTTATTTTTATTATTTATATAAATAGATTTGGCAATATAAAATACGAATGTATCTTTGCAGCCCGATAGCAGGAACTTAATTTGCTTTTAAGCAATTATAATAATATATCGCGGGGTGGAGCAGTTGGTAGCTCGTCGGGCTCATAACCCGAAGGTCGTCAGTTCAAGTCTGGCCCCCGCTACTAAAAAAGGTCGATTCACAATTGTGAATCGGCCTTTTTCTATATATATTCTATCAAAATCATTTGAATAATAATTATATATCTCCGAATTGATATGATCATATTATTTCTGACATTTTTGTATGCTACAGGAGTACGGCTGAGTGAAGCTTGAAGAGCTGGATCGCGAGCTTACGCATGTATAAATGGAAGATATAGATTCTGATCGGATGCAAATAAGAATACATAGAGGAAAAGGAGCAAAAGGTAGATTAGTGGTACTCAATGAGAAGTTATTAAAAATATTAAGGATGTATTACAAATACACAAACCAGTAGATTATCCATTCAATGGATAAGTGAAATGAAAACCAATAAAAAAAGGAAATAGTTAAATGCAAAAATCAAAAATAGAAATCCATTAAAAATAATAGGTGTAAAAACATAAATATTCGTTACTTTTAGTCAAAAAGAATCAATAGCACTTAAAAGGGATTCCCTAAGTATATTACCGGCCATGCCCAGTTGAAATACAATCATCGCCTAAAATTGGTAGTGCGTTGATTGTAATGTGGTGCTGGCGGCGATTGTATTCCTTAGTGTTACCTGCAATTCAAAAAAAGTAAATGAAACAAATATTACCAATCCTGATTTCAATTTTTACGTTAATGGGTTATTCTAATTTAAAACAACCTGAATCTGTAAATTCTGCAAATGAAAAAATGCAAATTGAATATGATGAGATAAAAGAATTAACTGCAAACAACACTATGATTAATCGATTACAATTTTCTATTGATATTAGAGCTGATAAAGAAAAGATTTGGAAATCTCTTTGGGGCGACACAGACTATCGTGATTGGAGCGGTGTTTTTGGCGAAGGCTCTCATTATGTTGTTGACAATTGGAATGAAGGTTGCAAAATAATGTTTCTTGCGTCCGACCAAAGTGGAATATATAGTATTATTGAAAGACATATTCCATATAAAACCATTCAGTTTAAGCATATTGGAAAAGTGGTAAAAGGAATAGAACAACTTATTGATGATGAGGCACAAAAATGGTCTGGAGCAACAGAAGCTTATTCACTCATAGAAGGTGCTGGATTCTATACACTTTTGGTTGAAATAGATGTTCTTGATGAACATGTAGAATTCATGTCAACAAAACTCCCAATAGCACTAGAAAAGATTAAAAAAAACAGCAGATAACAAAACCTATGAACAATAAGCCCTGTGGGACACTACTATTCATAACCAAACCGAATGCTAATGTTTATAAAAATAATTCAAAACAACAAGTTATATAAAAAGAGTAATTGTTAAATATTTTTTATGATATCTATTTTGACGCAGAAGAAAATTGGATTGAACATTGAAGAATTGCAAATGATTCAAAAAAATGTACTGGCGTTATAAAAAGGAATGTAAAATATAGATGAAAATTCAGCTGATATCATACTTGTCAGATTTGATATTCTCTTTGGGCGCTCGTTATATACGACCCACAATGTAGCTAAAGTAGAAAAATAAAGAGATATTCACCTTGCAAGAAGAAATAAAAAATACAAGAATCAAATGTTACAAATGCATGAAACCTTCAAGTACATGTATTTGTAAACACATTAGTCCTTTCCAAACTAATACTCGTTTTATTATTCTTATGCACCCGAAGGAATACAAAAAAGAAAAAAACGGTACAGGACATATGACTAATCTTCAACTTGAAAATTCAGAAATTATAGTTGGTGTCGATTTTACCAATAATAATCGTGTAAATGAAATACTAACTAAAGAAAATATTTGTTCTTTTTTACTTTATCCAGGCAAAGATAATTTCAACTTGTCGGTAAGAAAAAGTTCAGAAATAAATTCATTTATGGGTAATAGTCCATACATCTTTATTCTCGATGGCACATGGCCTTGTGCCCGTAAAATGCTTAAACTAAGTAAGAATTTGCAAAAACTAAAAAGAGTGAGTTTTGACAATAAAATAAAATCAAAATTTATTATCAAACAGCAACCAGAATCTCTTTGTCTTAGTACTATTGAGTCAGTTTATACTGTCCTAAATTTGCTTAAGAAAGGTGACTTAGAACAATGCGAGACAAAGGATTTTCTTATTCCTTTTGAAAAAATGATTGAGTATCAACTCGAATATATTTTAAACCCAAATAATGAAAACTATTGTTCAACTGCAAACAAAGAGATTATTCCTAAGAACATGTATAAGATAAATCCACAAAGAAGTATTATTTTTGAACAAGGAAGTTAGAAAATGGATGCCTAAGTATAATTTGGCAATGTCCAAATGAATTTCAATCGAAGATTGATAGATAAGACGTTGATTTATAATGCGGTATTGGCGGATAATGTATACCTTAGAGCTTATTCAAATAAAACAAGAAATATGAATTTATATGTAACAATAATTCTAATATGCTTAAATTATAATTGTTTTAGCCAGAATATTAACTTTACAGACCTTGAGTTAAAACGGTACTTAATTAATGAAAAGTGTGTTGATACTACGAATACGGGGCCTTTCAGTTTTTTTTCTAATGATATTGATGTAGATTTAAATAATGACAATGAAATTCAACTTTCAGAAGCCCAAGATGTTTTTAGGCTAAAGCTCACTGGAAATAATTACCCTTTTAAATCTATTCAAGATTTAAGCCAATTTCAAAACCTTAATTATCTAAATTTAATCTCTTGTGACAGTATTACAGAATTTTCAAATTTAGTATCCACTAGTATCAAATCGTTAATAATTGGTCAATGCCGAACTTTGAAAATCATTGATATCTCTGGTTTAACTGGATTGTCTGATATTCTTAGAGTTGAAGATATGGATCAAACATTAACTTATGTAAATACACAAAATGGAATAACTCCCCAATTATACTCTTTCTTCTACACAGACCATATTGATTATGCTTGTATTGATGATGACGCCAAAGAATACAATGAAATTGAATGGAAAATGATTTCTGGAACACCAACAATAAATAACTGTGCGGTCTTAAATACTACCAATAATATTATAGAATTCCAAGAGCCTATTGAGATATTTCCTAATCCAATCAATGCTGTCTTTGAGATTAATTCTAATCATCCATTTGAAAAAGTTAAAATTTATGATATCAATGGGCTGCAATTAGAAAATTTCACAATAAATGGAAACAAGATAAATATTTCTAATTTGAGTTCTGGAATTTACTTTCTTGCTATCGAACTAAGTGGAAGAATTATAATAGAAAAAATAATAAAAATGTAAATTTGAATTTAATCAAAAAGGTTAAATAGTAACAGCAAAATAATGCGATGCTGACGGCGATTGTATTCTTAGTGTTGTATTTATAAGAAAATGAAAAAACAGTATGCCTGTTCATCCAAAATTGAACAGAAAAAAGTATATCAACAAGTAACAGCTGATTGTGCTTCTACAATCCATCCAAATTTGTCTTCAATTTTTCTTGATCTTAAACCGTTTATTATGCTTTTTGCTAATTTAGAAGTTACATATTTATTTGGGTTTAATTCTATAATGGTATCGTTGTATTTGATCTTAGCTACTTCTGCAATTACTGCAGCAGTACCTGTTCCAAAAACTTCTCTTAGTTTCCCATTTTTATCAGCGGCAACAACTTCGTCAA
>JAZGFO010000008.1:0-4474 GCA_036479655.1 Saprospiraceae bacterium | reverse complement strand
ACGAAAGATAGATGTCCAACAAAATTTGGACCTGCTGTGTATAACGGATGTCCCGATACAGATGGAGATGGTATAGATGATGGTAGAGACAGATGTCCTAACACTGCTGGACCTGTATCAACAAATGGCTGCCCAGAAATATCATCTGCAGATAAAGAAACGCTCGATATTGCAATGAGAGCAGTACAGTTTGATTCTGGTAGATCTACACTTAAATCAGAATCATTTGGAGTATTAAAACAAATTGCCGATATTATGAGAAGGTATCCTGATTATAATCTTATGATTAGTGGTCACACAGATAATACAGGTAGATCATCAAAAAACCAAGAATTATCTGAAAGAAGAGCAAAGGCATGCTACGAATATTTAACTACTCAAGGAATTTCGACTACACGACTAAATTTTGCCGGTTACGGAGAATCAAGACCTATATCTGACAATAATACATTGAGAGGGAGATCACTTAATAGAAGGGTAGAGTTTAACTTAGTACCTGCTAATGGTTAAATAAAATAATAGATTTATTTTCTAAAAAGCTCAACATTTTTTGTTGAGCTTTTTTTATGAACACGTAATTCTGTGAAGCATAATTAGCAAATATAAATGGGACTTATTATTGTACTCTTATATAGATTTACTATTTTTACAATTGGAAAAATAAAACACACATGGGTAAATATTTTGTATTGATGTTATTGATTATTATTCAGTTCTCGTGTAATGAACATGAAGTAGATAACAAAAGTACTATTGGTTTAGTAGATAAAAAGGATGTAATTCTTTTACACAAACAAAATTATTCCCTTCTTGCACAACAGATTCCTGAATTAGCATTTTATGAAAAAAAATTGAAACAAGTACTTGCCTCTGACTTACCTGTCATGGTGTTGCCAAAAAATGAATTGATTGATGATAATCACGCATTAGCCCAAAATATTGCTCTGAAAGATAAAAAATTCATAAGAGATATAAAACATAGAGAAACAGGAGAACCATTAAGGTGTGAGGTGATGAATATTAGGAAAGCTCTGCCGAGTGATTTAGCAAATTTAAAAACAAATCAAAAGTGCAATAGTTGCTATCGAGTTGAAATGTACAATTTTTTCAATAATATAACCACTATTGGAATTATCGATATTAGTATAAATGCAGTGATAAATGTCAATAATTACACAGGTGCACAAGCAGATGTAAATAAGAGACTTACCGATATTGCAATTGGTATCGTTACAAATTCTTCAGTAGTGATGCAAGCTTTAGGTGTCAAACCTGGTGATGAATTAGCAACAATGGCAAATGTTAAAACTTCTCTTAATGGAACAAAATGCGAAAGATCAAAGCATTTGTGTGTAGCGCCAACCATTGTAAAAAATAATAGAGCCTTGTGGTGTATTGTTGATTTAACAGACTTTACGCTTGTAGGAATACGGTGGACGGAATTGGGTAATGTGCGAAAGAGCGTTGTAACTGAGAGAAATCTACAAAATGATTTTATAATGACACATTATTGTGATATTGAGAATGATTTTGGAGAAGGACAATGGAAAGGTAAACACAGATTAACTGGGTCTGATGGTTTAGAGATAACTGAAGTGAGCTACAATGGAATACCTGTTATCAATAGTGCCAAGATAGTAGACTGGCACGTAAGTTATTCTTTTAAAGAGGGATTTGGATATAGTGATGCCACTGGTTGTCCAATGTTTAGTTCTGCTGCAGTGATTGCTTTTAATGCTCCTTTTACTGAAGATATTGTAAACAATGGAAACAAGGTAGGATTCGCATTAATCCAAGATTTTAGAAGTCCAGTATGGCCAGCACCTTGTAACTATAGATATCAAAATAGATATGAGTTTTATATTGATGGATCATTTAGAATAATTGGGATTAACTTGGGTCGTGGATGTGGCGTAGATGGGTGGTATCGACCAGTATTTAGAATTGATCTGGGACCTAATAATGATGAGAAGTTTAAGTTTGATCAATATGTTGAAGGTAATTGGGCGAGGTGGAATAGTGAATCTTGGAATTTGCAAAATAAAAAGACTCAGTACACAAAAGATGGATATCAATATAGATTTATTAATAAGGAAGGAAAAGGATATTATGTCAAACCTGGTAATAGTAATTTTGAAGATGGTGGAAGAGGGGATTTTGCTTATAGTTATCTAAGTGTTGATCATAAGGATAAAGATGAAGGAAGTATGGATATGATTACTATAGGTTCTTGTTGTAACACAGACTATCAACAAGGACCACATCATTTTATAGAACCTCCGGAATCACTCAAAGAACAAAAATTAATATATTGGTATGTACCTCAAATGAAGAATGATAATCGAGAAGGTTCTAAGTATGCATGGTGTGACACAAAAGTGAAAGATGGAAATAGTGATGTAGTTGTATATCCAGGAACGGTAGGTCCTATGTTTGTTCCCATAATTAGTAAATAAAGATGAATATAAAAGCAATTAATTATTTAGTGCTATTGATGATAATTTTTGTATTATCTTGTAAAGATGCTAAGCCAAAACTGCTTGTAATAGGTACAGTGGATAAGTGTAGAAAGAATCCTCAGTTTTTATCAAAATACAACATTAAAACTCCAGTATATATAGATTTGCGACAGAAATCATACAAAGGATTTACGATTATTGAAGCAAGAGAAAATGGAAAGAAATTACGGTTGCCTTCTTGGCAATCCGCAGGAAACTTAGGAGCATATACAATGGATGATAAGGGCAATATCTATATCAGCCCAATGCCACATGTTAGTCTTTATAATAGTCCCCTTAGATTTGAAAACATATTGTACAAAGTTGATACTAAAACTGGTGTAATGGATTCCGTTTTTAGAGTAGATTTTGCAAAACCTCCACATAATTCTAATCCATATGGTATTACAGGAATGACGTATGACTGTGAATCGAACTATCTATATACTTCTTCAGTCGCTGGCTCAACAATTAAGGAAGAAATTGGTATTATCCAAAAGGTAGATGTTGAAAATAAAAAAGTTGTATCTAGTTTTAAAAATGTTGATGCGATTGGAATAACATTATTCAAAACCAGAAATGCTAAAAGACTTTATTATGGACTGGCAAGACATCCAGAGATATATTCTATCTCATTAGATGAATCAGGAAATTTTAAAGGAGAATCAAGATTTGAAATTTCATTAGTAGAAGCTAAAGGAGGGAGTTTTGATAAAGCACATAAGCTATCTATAAATGGTAATATAATGACCATCAAAGCAATTGAATTTAATTACACACTTATGGCAGCAAGTGACCCACAACGTAATATTTATCGTTATAAATATGATAAAGAAATGGATGAATGGATTTTTATTGATGTCAAAAAACAATAAGTAATTGGGTTATTAAATTTAGAAATTAAACTTAGAAATTAAACTTAGTTTCTTTTGAAATCAATATTAGGAATTTCGCCTGTTAAACTCCCCAGAAATGCTTCAATATCTTCTACTTCTTCTTCAGTTAACGTAGTATTTAATTCTGATTGTGCCATTATCTGTATTGCTTTTGCTAAATTATCTACACTCCCGTCATGAAAATATGGGTATGTCATGGTTACATTTCTTAACGAAGGTACTTTGAATACAAATTTGTCATTATCTTCTTTCGTATGTTTATATTTTCCTTTATCAAAGAAAGTACTGCCGGTATAATCCCAATAGTATCCATAAATTGAAAATTTTTGTTCCATATTTCCTCCAATTAAAGAGCCACTATGACAAGGAATACAACCTTTGTCAATAAATAGATTTAGTCCACTTTTTTCTTGTTGACTTATTGCATTATAGTCCCCTTTTAAGTACTTATCAAATCGATCTCCAGACGTGATCAATGTTTTTTGAAATTCACCGAGACTATTGACAATTGTCTCAATGGTAATTGTAGTATCTTTGTCGGGATATGCTAAGTCAAATAAAACTAAGTAGTTACTTTCGTTTTTAAGCCTATTTATCAAAAATGTAGTGTCAGGCAATCCCATTTCATCAGTTCCAAATAGTGGACCAGACGCCTGTTCCTCAATGGTTTTTACGTGTGCATCCCAGAATTGTGCAAACTGAAGGCTTGCATTGTATATAGTAGGAGTATTTCTGGTTCCTGTTCTTCCATTATCTCCTTCCGAAACCCGTTTGTTGTCCACACCGTACTTGTCCAAAATATGACAAGTGCTACAATTCTGTGTTTGATTAAATGAGAGTAAGGAGTCTAAAAAGAGCTTCTTACCAAGGTTTATTCTTAAAACTTCTAAATCACTTTTGTTGTCAATATCAAAGGAAGGTAAAGGGCTTATATAAGCGTTTGCTTTTTGGTGTAAGGATGTTTCTATTTTAGATGGAATAATGGGCTTGTTTGCCTCACTACATGAAATAGAAATAAGCATTATAATCCAAAAAACATTCAACACGTATATTCTATATTTCATCTTAGTTATATGTCTC
>JAZGFO010000007.1:0-5874 GCA_036479655.1 Saprospiraceae bacterium | reverse complement strand
TGGTTCAATGAATAATGACGGATCAATAAATAATTCATGGAGTACTCTTGATAGTGTGATGCTTCAAAAAGCTAATTTATTTGTTGGTGGAGATACTCTTTTTCTAGGTAGTGGGTATCACGGCAATAGAGTTTTGATAAGTAACAATCCCACATCTTCAATTACTATTATTGCACAAAAAAATAACGCACCCTTACTGCTTAATTTTATAATTGATGGCTCAAATTGGGTTCTTGACGGATTAACTTTTACGCAAGAAGGGAATACTGGAACTGGAAACGTGAGTAGTTTTTCTAATGGTATGCATTTAAGTTTCGGAAAAAATTCAAAAAAAAATATAGTTCAAAACTGTAAATTCTATTCCATTGAAGATGCTTCAAGTTGGGTGTTATTAGATTGGAGAAACAATGTTTGGAGCGGAATTATAGATTTCGGTCAAAATAATGTAATTAGAAATAATCATCTTTTCAATATTGCTTTTGCAATTCAACTTACGGAAGAGTGTGATTCGGCAATTGTTGAAAAGAATATTATAGAAAACTTTTCAGGTGATGGAATAAGAATTGGTGGAGCAGATTTTTGTAGAATTGAAAGTAATATAGTTAAAAATAGTATTGAACTAGATGCAAATACGCATGATGGAAATCATGAAGATGGAATACAAGCATGGGATTTTGACGATGGAGTAAATGGATTGATAGTTAGAGGAAATTTTGTTCTTAACTATGAAAAGTTAGATCAGCCTTTTAGAGGATTAATGCAAGGTATGGGTTTCTTCGATGGATTTTATAATAATTGTATAATTGAAAATAATGTAATTGTTGTTGAACATTGGCATGGAATATCTTTGTATGGAGCAAAAGACACACGGATTGTTAATAATACCGTGCTCCCAAATCCTGGTGGGAGCAAGATAGCTGGTCCGCCTTGGATTGGAATTTTTCCACATAAAGATGGAAGAAAAAGTACTGGTAATGTAATTAGAAATAATTTAACTACGGCAACAAATTTGGCTGGAAGTGGGAGCATAAATGATCATAACGTTGTGGATGCAAATGCAAATGCCTTTTGTAGCGATTATGACAATTATAATTTTTATCCGAAATTTAATTTTACTCTAAATGGGAAAACACTTCTTGATGTAGGTTCGCAAGAATTAGCACCAAGTTTTGATTTTAATGGAACTCTTAGACCTCAAGGCAGTGGTTATGATATTGGTGCTTATGAAATTACTGATTCAACAACAAACATCAGTAGTAAAGAAGTAAACAAAAATCAGTTTTATCTTTTACAAAATTATCCTAATCCATTTAATCCAAGTACAAAAATTAGTTACACTCTACCGAAAACAAGTGAAGTGAAAATTTCAATTTACAATTCACTCGGACAAAGAATCAAAATATTGGTAAATCAGAATCAAATTGTTGGTAGTTACTCTGTTGATTGGGATGGAACTGATAATTTAGGGAATGATGTATCATCAGGTATTTATTTTTATAATCTTTTGTCTGGTGATTATGTTCAAACTCGTAAAATGCTTTTATTAAAATAAATAAGAGTTAAATATTTTCATAAGTATGGGTAAAAAACAATTTTGAAAAAAGTATTATTATCGGTCATCTTTTTCTGTGTTCAATCATTTATTGTTGGACAGATAGCAGTTGAAACAATTGATTCAACAATTAAATTTGCAAATGAACAGATGAAAAATACAATACTAGAAATGAATGATAATTCGTCATTGCATCCAAATCAAACCAATATATCATCCGGACGTTGGGAATTTTCAAATAGAAAATGGTGGATAAGTGGATTTTTTGCTGGAGTTTCTTGGTATATGAGTGAACTAGTTGGTGACAATAGCTATTGGCTAGATATTGCAACTAGATGGACCAAAGATTTAGAATCTCAAAAAAATGATACTGGAAATCATGATGTAGGATTCCAAATATTTTGTAGTTATGGAAATGCAAATAGAATTACTCCTAATGAAGATTATAAGAATATAATTATTACAGCAGCAAATTCTTTAGCTTCTAGATATGATGAAACTGTTGGTTCTATTCGTTCGTGGAGTTGGGGAAATTGGAATTATCCAGTAATTGTAGATAATATGATGAACTTGGAATTACTTTTATGGGCATCCGAAAATGGAGGAGACGAAGAGTTAAAAACAATTGCAATAAAACATGCAAAGAAAACATTAGAAAATCATATAAGAGAAGATGGTAGCACCTATCATATTGTTGATTATAATAATGATGGTTCTATTAAAAATAAAGATACTCATCAAGGTTATAATATAGAATCAACTTGGTCTCGTGGTCAAGCTTGGGGAATATATGGTTTTACTATGATGTATCAATATACAAAGAACGATACTTTTCTTACTGCAGCAAAAAAACTAAGTGATTACTTTATTGATAATTTACCTGATGATTTTGTTCCATACTCAGATTTTAAAGATCCAAATATTCCTAATGTCAGTAAAGATGCATCTGCAGCAGCAATAACTTGTTCGGCATTATTCGAACTAGCAAAATATGTTGATGATGATAAATATAAAAATTCTGCTGTTGATATTCTAAATTCTTTAGTGAATAATTATTTAGCAAAAAATAGTAACTATCATTCAGTTATTAAGCGTGCTTGTGTTCGTTCGGGAGATTCTGAACGTGGTTTGATTTATGCTGATTACTACTTCTTAGAAGCTTTGATGAGATATAAAAACTCTGTTACATCAATTAAAGAAAATGAAATATTAATTAATTCTCATTTTGAATTATTTCAAAATTATCCTAATCCGTTTAACCCAAGTACAGTAATAAATTATAAGCTTGCAAAAGATAGTTTTGTAAAACTAAATATTTATAATTCAATTGGTAAGAAAATGAGTTCATATCTAAATGAGAAACAATCTTCCGGAACTCATGCTTTTTATTTTGATGCAACAAGTTATGCAAGTGGAATATATTATTATCAGTTAATTTCTAATGGTTTTTCTCAGTCAAAAAAAATGGTTATACTTCAATAAGAATTTGGAAAAAATATGCTTAAAAATTTACTAATTTATTTTTTATTCACTTTAACTTTTATACAGATTGTAGCTCAAGATAAAAGTGAAAGAGCAAAGTATTGGCAAAGTAACAACCACTTAACTCCATTTAGAATGCCTTTGCCTTTAGTTGGAGAAAAGATTACTTACATTGATCTTGATAATGACGGAGACCCAGATGTTCTTCAAACAAAAATAAATGGGAGCATCCCAATTCAATGGATTGACGATGACGATGACATGAAGGAAGGAGATATTGAAGGTGATATGGATAGCGATTGCCTAATGATTGACAGAAACAATGATGGAAATTATGGTGGTGGACATGATATAATTATTGATTGGAATGACGAAGACGGAGATAACCTTGCTGATTTACAAGTGGTTGTGGATTACTCCGGTTTAGATGATAGAGGATTGTGGTTGGCTCATTATATGTGGTTTATTGATTCAGACAAAGATCAACTTTATAATTATATAGATTGGAACACAATCATAATGGAAGGTTGGGAGCATTCCGGTAGAGCAAAGTTTTTTTTAGATTATCATGGCAAGAGTATATTTCTAAAAGTTCATGCAAATACATTTAACGTAAATGACTTGAGATATAATTGGGAAAATCCTTTTCTTTTTTATGATCCAGATAATGATGGACAAACTGAAATGTCGATACGATATATTGATGATCCCAAAATTGTAAAAGGATTACCAGCTGTTAAAGACGAGCAAGACCTTGATACTATAGAGCCATCTGTATTGTTCACTAAAAAAATAAGTTCAATCCAAATGGGTTTTGATTTAGATAATGATTCAACTCCGGAAAATGAATTGGATTATGATATGAGTTTGAAATTTTCAGGAGAAGGATTTGATTATTCCGATCAAGTTCATAAGTATAAATCATTACGAGGTTTACCCGAAGCTGATAAATATTTCTTTGATCCTAAATGGCGACAGTTGGATGAGTTAGTTTATGCAGATCATGAATCTGGATATAAACTTCCGTTTGAAAGAGCAAATTGGAATGAATGTTGGTTTGTGTTTGATGAAGATGATGATTGCCATAGATGGGAACGAGTTGAGTTTTATGATCCAAAAGATTTGTATAAAGTTGGAAGTAAAAATGGAGGCTTAGATCACAATCCACAAGCTGATGTAGCTGGTGATAGAGGTGAATGGGATTTAGATTTTTCAGGAGAAGGGAAGTTGTACATTGGTAAGTTTGATGGACGATTACATCTTTTGGGAGCAGAGTGGGGAGCGTGGCGAATTGACCAAAATGCAAAGTATTACCAAGGTTGGCAAGGGTGGAGAGGTCCAAACTTACAACCGGAAAACTTGATTGATAAAGAACCAAAAACATTTGGGACAGTAAAATATTCTGATACAAATGACAATGGTTTTATGGATTTAATTGAGTACGATTTGGATGGCGACCAAGTTATGGAAACAAAGGTTAGTTTGTTAGAGCTAGGAATTGATGATTGCAGTAATACAATTGATATTTCAAAATTTGAATATAAAGATTTTAATGAATTATATAAAAAAGTTGCTGAAGGTTTGTGGAGCAAGGCAGAAAAGTTTTTAAGTATTGCAAAACAGAATAATATAAATGTTAATTGGTATGCGCAATTGTTAGAACCAAAATCAGATAGAGAAAAATACCATAATGGATATTGGCTAAGCTTTTATCTTTACAAAGACTTAAAACATTTTGCAGAATTGAAAAAATATAGTGAGTTAAGTAGCAAGTTAGATATACAATACTATTCTGGGAATTAATAATTGTTTGATCAAAAAAATAAAAATATCTCATCCTTGAATAAGGAGGAGACAGTTTTTGTGTAAAGCACAAAAACAGAGGTGGTCGAGTTCTAAATACCGCTTACAAAATTTATATAACTTAACATAAATACTACTATGAAAAATATTTTAACTAAATCCATTCTTGTACTATTTCTAATATTGAACACACAATGTGATCAAAAAAAAGATGACAACTCAGATGAAAATAATGCAAAAGTGGTAGAAGTAAAAAGTAAAGCTTATGCCAAATTTGTTCCCGAAAGAAAGGACGACTTCGCTTGGGAGAATGATAGAATAGCTTTCCGTATGTACGGGCCCGCTTTAGAAGCTGGTGGGGAAATAAGCAACGGAATTGATGTGTGGGTAAAAAGTACCAAAGAGTTAATTCTTGATAAATGGTACAAAGGAGAAGACTATCATACAGATCATGGCGAAGGTCTTGATTATTATAAGGTAGGACCAAGTCTTGGTTGTGGCGGATCTGCTTTATTTGAAAAGGGAGATTTAAATAAATCAAATAATTTTGTAGAATGGAACATTATTGAAAACGGTCCAACCAGAACAGCCTTTGAACTTTCCTATGCTCCCAGAAATTATAACGGAGCAGAAATTAAAGAAATAAAAAGAATTTCTTTAGATGCTGGAAATAACTTAAATAAAGTTGAAGTGAAATATCTTACTGAAGATAGCGGAATTAAATTTAAGAGTGTAATAGGAATTGTAAAACATTCTGGCGAAGATGAAGGAAGTACATATTTCAAAAAAGAAAATGGTATTTTTGCTTATTGGGAACCAACAAATAAATTGCATGGAAATACTGCAATAGGAGTTTTCGTAGAACCAAATTTAATTGATGAAATAAAAGAAACTGATGACCATTATTTAATTGTACTGAAAGAAACTAATGACAACTCTTTCACGTATTATGCAGGTGCTGGCTGGTCAAAAAGTGGAGACTTTAATAACTTCTCTGAATGGACAACATATTTGAAAGACTTAAATCAAGAATTAAA
>JAZGFO010000006.1:0-6430 GCA_036479655.1 Saprospiraceae bacterium | reverse complement strand
TGACTTAGGTGTCCATGTTAAAATGTCATTACCACAGACTTTTCCAATTAATACTTTTGGGTTATTTGTTTTTAAATAATTTTGAGAAAGCATATCGTCCGTAGAAATAAAAGTTTCGCATTCTCTTACAATATAAGTTTTTTTGGTCGGAATATTGACTATTGAAGTCTCTCCTTTTATCCCATTTTGATAGAAGGGAATAAAACTCTCCTCATTCATATCATCAAAGTTATCATCGTAATAAATTTTTGATTCTGTATTAGGATTATTCTTGTCTCCTTCTTTTAGAATTGTAAGTGCAGGTATATTACTACAGATATAATCTAATAAAACTACATTGTCCGAGCTTAGTCCAATTAGTAATTCTGACAAGGAAGTTCCACCCAATGATTCAAAATCATTATCTTTAACAAGATTCCAAAAGAATTCATCTTCATAATGAGAAGAATTCCTTGAAGATGTAATTAATTCATCGAACGTGTTAAATACTCTTGTGTCTGACATTACAAGAATTGACAACTCGTGAGCTAAACTTTCTTTAGCATCTAAAATTAAATCTTTAGTGACTGTATTTTGCAAAAAATCAGAATACCTGATAGATCTATTCTCAATTTCATGATCATCAACACTACTCAATTCATTGTCGTCACTACATGAACTCCATAAAACCATTGTAAAAAAGCTTAGAAAAAAACTTTTTAATAAAATATTATTTTTCATTTTTATAAATTTATTAATAATCTCCTACTCCCTTTTGGCCGTTTCAGAAAATAGCTTGCCGCTATCATCACAATTATTATTAATTGTATGGTTCATAGAAACAAATGCTTTGATCACAAAGCCACTTTCCAAAAGCAAAAGAGTGAATTCTATCGTATCCTCTTTTGGTTTGCTGCTGCGTTTTCTATCTCTAATTAATGATAACGTCAAGACATGCTCTGTACGACCGATAGGGAGTATGGAGTATGTCTATTGTTATACCTCGTTCTTGATTTTTTAATTCTATCAATTTACTATTTGGAATTTATGTGTCTAAAAGTTGTGGCTGAGTTTACTCTTAATTGTTTTGAAACTTTAGATTTTTTTCCGCTTCGTTATAGTAGTTAATTAATTGCAATTCTCGCCTATAAATATCTTCCAACTTGTTCTTGAATAATTGCAAATTTGGTCTGGCAGTCTCCATGGCATTAAATTCAGTTGACAACATTAAGTCAATAAGTTTTGGAATAGATTCGTAAGTAAACTTCTGTTGATTAAAGATTTTAGATAGGTCGAGTAATATATCATAATCAATATTTACAATTAAGGGATGTGACTTGGCTATATCCCAAGCATCATTGGAAGGCATATCACTCATAATAGTTCCCCTGCTAAATGCCTCGTAAATGGCTGATTTATCATTGATGAAATTCTTGATAAATTTTTCATCATTAATAAGACTGTCTAAACTATTAACTATTTCTCCATGATATGGAATCCAAAGATCCAATAGTTTTTTATTTTCATTTAGCTCTGATTTTATTTTTGATAATAACTTTGTAGCGTCCTTTTCGTTTTTTCTATCTTCAATTCTCTCGCTAAGATATAAGCCAAGTACAACACTAAAAACAATTAAGAATACTTGTAAAAAATATTTTATTATTGATTTTTTCATTTTTTTTATTCTCTAACTAATTACTAAAATCCCTTGTGGTGTTTTTATCTTAATGAGGTATAACTTCCTTATATACAGAACAAATATATATTTCTATTCCGCTTTTTTCAAAATAATACTGATAAAGATCAATATATTTTTTGATCATTTTACATTGTATAATCAACTATACCTTTAGTTGAGTATTTTTTCTTTATTACATAAATAATTATCAAAATTATTATTGATACTATTATCCACTTAATATATACACTAAAGTCTCTACAAAACTCGAGTGGATTATCATTACCTGATAGAATTATTCCAGACCAATAGTAAGGATGTTTTTGGTAATCGGGACATTGTGACAAGAAGCTTTTTTTAGCATTGATAAGGGCAGTCGATTTATTTTGACCAATTACTAAATTTTGATAAAAAGAGGCTAAAATTGTGCTTGAAGTGTTGTCATCTATTGGCCAAAGTGCCGTTACTACACTATGTGCTCCTGATAATGTTATACTCCGCCCCAAGCTCATTACTCCTTCGCCAGCAACCATTTTACCAGTACCTGTCTTGCAAGCATTAAATACTACTAACTCCGAATCGGTCTTAAAATTTTCTATTTGATATGCATATACTCGTCCACCTTGATTATCAATTGGAAGGTAATTAAAATTATAGTCATCTGATGATATACCATGTCCTGTAAAATGAAAAACCTCTCCTCCTTTATATTTTTTACTGAAATTAGATTTCACGATTTCTACATCCGTTCCTTGCTTTTTTATAATTGATAATATATTGTTCGATTCTTCTTCTGAAAAAGGAAGTTGTGGTAAATCGACACCATTTGCCTGGCTGTTATTATCATTTTTATATTTAGGACAATATATGTTCATCTTACTAACCTTACAACTGCTTTCCTCTTGATGATAATATAGATTAGCTGACATTCCATAATGCATCCCAATATTACTAATCGACTTTTCTTCATCATTTCCAGAGATCGCTTCAAATGGGAGATCAAACAAAGGTCCATCAGGCAAAATCAAAACATTAACTTTATTAATGTAATTACTTATATTTAATTCTTCAAGACTTCCTTTTACAAAATCAACATTCGGATCTGTTATCATTCGTTTGAATGTTTTTAGATTTAATAAAATACTATCTCGATTTCCTAAGGAGATAATTTTGCCACTTTTATCTATTACTTGCAAATACAATTTATCTCTTCCAAAACTAAAATTACACATGCTTAATTTCGGAAATTTTTCTTTAAAAACTTTTAAGGTTACATATCCAATCTCGGAGTTACTATTTTGGGTTACCTGTTCAATTACTCTATCTTTTTGAAGTTTCGCCAATTTTACTTTTAATACATTCAAGTCTCCTCTACCACTATTAATACTGTCCTGCAGATCAAATTCTTGGGTCATATCAATATGTGGTCTTGTGCGTTCTTTTAGCAATACTGAATTTCTGGAACGGTCAGAAAAATAGAAAAACAAGTCTTGATTTTGGCTCTCAAAGGCAATGTCCATACCTAACAAATAATAATCGATTTCATTTCGCTTTACTGCTAAACTAGAAGCCTTACTTATAAGACTTTCTTCATATTTTTTAATATTTAAATCTGCTTTTTTGATGGATGATTCTGCAATTTTTAAATCTGATTTTTTATTATATTTTTTATATTTTTTATAATACAACATTGCTTTATCTCTTTGATGTCTCGCAATATCTTTAGGAAGAAGCTGGCTTTTAATTTTTGGAATCCAAATATCTATTTTTTTACTTAGTGTAGTTGCTTTATCTGTATATCCTCCCATAGAATAAGCTGTCAATAGATTATTGTACAAATAAAACCGATTTACTACACTCGCCTCCTCATTATCTAACAATTCCGTTTTCTCAATAAGCGCAACTGTTTTTTCGTATTCGTTTAATCTGTTATTAATATCAGTAATATTAATTATAGCCATTGTTGCATTATCAATATTGTGGAGCACTCCCTCAGATATTCTTTCTTTAAAAATTTTATAAAAAATAGTTCGAGCTTCTTCGTATTTTTTATCATTCCAAAACAACATTGCTTTTTTAAACAAAAATTCAAATTTCATCGATTCATTAGCTATATGTTGTTGAGCCTCCTCAAGATAATGCCAACTTATAGAATCTCCCATAGCAGTTCGCTCCATACCATAAGCGATGGACATTTCTAAATCAATAGCAAATTTGTCTTGTTTTTCTCCTTTTAAATAGGCAGGTGTTGTCTTTACATAGTTTAGCACTTGATATGCTGCACCATTATCACCCAAGTATTTCCTATAGATTTGTGCTTGATTGAGCTTGGCTCTTAGGTAAGCATCAACGGCTTGATATCTCGATATATCAATATTATAAAATTGGTCATAACTATGGATAGCATCAGTGTGTCTACCTAATTGTTGTTCTGCAAGCCCTTTATAATATACCATTCGAGACACTTCATATCTTGAAGGATCTGAAATAGATAAAGCATCAATACCTTTACCAGCACATTCTAACAAATGTTGATAGTCGTTGATAACTTTATATCTGTAACTCAATGCATAATATGCAAGACCAAGGGTGTCATGATAATTTGTTGCAATTAGTTTTTCTACAATTGGTAATAATGCTTCTATTTGTACTACTCTTTCTTTATTCCCTTTTGCTAATTTTATTTGTCTTGCATAAGATTGAGCAGAAATACCACTACTGAATAGCAGAAAGCCAACAAAAAAGATAACATTAGATAACTTCATTCTGTAAATATAGAAAAATCAATGTGAGAATTAAAATCAAAATACGCAATATTATTACCCATTATATTTCATCACATTTATTTAAATCTACTTAATACTTACATTCCCAAAGATAATTGGACTTCATATTGGCACTGCTTATTAGACCACTACTACCAATCATATCAGATCTTGAATTAATGATTTGATTTTTCAAATTCACTCCAGGGATACCGATATTAATAGCATTAAGCACTCCCGCAGTAAAAACAGGTGCTGAAAACGAAGTTCCGTACATGTCACAATTTAGTCCTACTAATTGTCCTACACCTTCTCCTGGCTCACCAAATGTTACTGTTGGCCCTATTCTAAAATTTGAAAATGAAGAACAGGTTATTGGATTGTAAGAAGATTGACAAATAGACATGATGTCATGCTTTATAGAAGATATTTCAAAAATATTTGCTCTGCCACTTGACGGAATGACACTACCAGCTTTATTAAAATTGAATCCGTAACCACTTGGAAAATGATTTCGTTTTATACTCAGTTTATTTGATTTATTTCCTGCCGAACAAACAACATTAACATTGAGCGGCACTTCTAAAAACACTGTTTCCATTGTATTTATATTATGATTAAAACCCCAACTACAATTGATGACATCAGCACCTTTTTTAACAGCATACCTCATACCACAAGCTGTACTAAATACCGTTCCATTACCACATTCATCAAGTACTTTAACTGGTAATAATCTTTGCTTAGTCCATAGATTTTCATCTATTTTGTTAAGTGCATTATGATATGCTAATGCTACCAAAGTACCATGGCCATTGTCATCTACGATATTATTCCCAATTCTATGTTGTACGAAAGAATATCCATTAATATCATCTGTTATTCCACATTTGTATTCTGAAGAATTACTTCTATAAATTCCGTCCGTATAACTATTGACATATGCTGGTCGTAGTCCAGAATCAAGAAATGCAACAATCCTATCGCCAGTAGAATTATCTCCAAATCCTTCTTCAAACAGTTTGTGCCCCTTTTTTCCAATCTCATCTGCTATCACCTCATCGCTTTCAATAATAAAATTTAATGAAAAAGGTGATTCTCCTCTCATGCTATCTTGACCAACAGTATTACCCGTCTGCACTATTCCTGTTTCTGCACCAATAATGGCATCGTTTTCATATATAAAAATATTTGCATCACAAAGACATTCATAAATTATCGAGCCTGTAGATCCTGAAGTATTATCATAATTTTTAATAGTGTATTTTGGTGGTACAGTTGTGTAGCTTGAGGGCACTAATATCATGCTTTTTATTTCCTTTACAATATCATCTAATATCACTTTAACTTCTCGAGGTGAAATATTCGTTTTACTATTGTAGGCAACTACAATTTGGCCAGGAACATATTTCATTCCATTTTCTATTGGTAATTTATCTAAAGAACACTCTACAGAAGGACAAGGAAGAGGTGGTGTTTTTTTGCATTTAGAAGAAATAATAATTAAAGACAATAATAACAGGTAAAAGAAGTTTTTCATTTCAATTGATTTCAATACAAAATTGGGTTACAAACATCCCAAAGCTAATAAATATTAATCAACAATTTTACATATAAATCAATTCAATGACAAGCGGTTAATAATTTATATAATCGGTTGATATTTGTTGATAAACGGTAATGAGTTGTTGTGATTAGTGTCATGCAAGTGACTGTTTAATTTTGTATTTTATATTAAATGTCCATTTTAATAAATATATTGATTTTTTTTATTTTAATTTCCACTCGCCGCTCGGGCGTTCATTCTTTTTGTCTAGTATCTTGCAGAAGGCTATATGATTTTGTATTTCATTCTAAATATCATTTATTTAGGAATATATTGATTTTTTTATTTTAATTTCCACTCGCCGTTCGGGCGTTCATCTTTTTGCCTTGATGAAGAGGTGTTTTAGTATCTTGCAGATGGCTATTTGTATTATGTATTTTATTCTAAATATCATTTATTATG
>JAZGFO010000005.1:0-21274 GCA_036479655.1 Saprospiraceae bacterium | reverse complement strand
TCTCCTACTTGCTCAGTATATACTTTTATATTTTGTGCAGCACCTATATTAACTTGGAATATAGCAATTATGGAAAGTAGAATAAATTTCATTTATTATTATTTATATTATACTACAATAACGAATCAAATATTGGGACTACTCTAATATATAGTAGCTTTATTATTTTATTAACTATTGTCAAAAACCACAAATCTGTGTTTTGGATATTGGATGTGTAATTAGAGTCCTCTTTGTCGTTCGACTATTTATTATAAAAACATCTAAACAATCGCATCTTTTATTCTCTTTGCTTTGATAAGAATTCTTTCTAATTCATTTATATTTAACATATTTGCCCCGTCAGATTTTGCATTTGATGGATCTGGATGTGTCTCAATAAATAGTCCATCTACTCCCACAGCAACAGCAGCCTTAACTATAGTTTCTATCATTTCTGGTTTGCCACCAGTAACACCAGAAGTTTGATTTGGTTGTTGCAGGCTATGTGTACAATCCATAATTATAGGGACTTTGCATAATTCACTCATTTTGGTTATCCCTCTAAAATCTACTATCATATCTCCATAACCAAACATTGTTCCTCGTTCTGTTATCATCACTTGATTGTTATTGCTATCAATAACTTTATTTACAGCAAATTGCATGGCCTCTGGGCTTAAAAATTGTCCTTTTTTAATGTTTACAACCTTGCCAGTACGAGCTGCTGCTATCAATAAATTAGTTTGTCTGCACAAAAATGCAGGAATCTGGATTATATCTACAACTTCAGCAGCCCATTGTGCTTCTTCGTCTGTATGAATGTCTGTAGTTACAGGAATTCCAAATTCACGTTTCACTTTTTCAATAATTTTCAATGCTTTTTCATCACCTATCCCTGTAAAACTATCTATTCTAGACCTATTTGCCTTTCTATACGAAGCTTTGAAAATGTATGGAATCTTTAATTTTTCAGTTATTTCAATGATTTTTTCTGCTAAATTCATACATATTAGCTCACTTTCAACTGCACAGGGGCCGGCTATTAAAAAAAGGTTACTTTTGTCTTTTAATTTTTGAAAATTGAACATATATAAAGTTTCACAGTTTATAAAAAAATCTTCTATTAGTAGAACATATTAACAAAGAAACAATAATAAAAATAACATCAATATGGATTTTGATAAAGAATCATTAAAACTGCATAAAAAGCATCAAGGAAAAATTAGAATTGCTCCAAAAATGGATATACATTCTACTGATGATTTATCGATGGTTTATTCTCCAGGTGTAGCTGCTCCATGTAGAGAAATAGCTGCGGACGAAAACAAAGTTTGGGATTATACTATAAAAGGGAATTGTGTAGCTATCGTTACTGATGGAAGTGCCGTGCTCGGGTTGGGTAATATTGGTGCTAAAGCCTCAATCCCAGTAATGGAAGGTAAAGCAATGCTATTTAAACGTTTTGCTGGTATAGATGCTTTTCCTATCTGCCTTGACACCCAAGATACTGAAAAAATCATTGATACGGTAAAACTAATTTCTCCAGTTTTTGGAGGAATTAATCTTGAAGATATTTCTGCCCCTAGAAGCTTTGAAATAGAATCAAGGCTTCAGGAAATTGGTATTCCTGTATTCCATGATGATCAACATGGAACTGCAATTGTTGTATTAGCTGGCTTGATAAATGCTTGTAAAGTTGTAAAAAAAGAAATGAAAGATATCAAAGTGGTAATTAATGGTTCTGGTGCTGCAGGCATAGCCATTGCTAAACTACTGAGATGTATCGACAATAAAGATGAATCTGCTTGTATTCCTGTCAAAGAAATAATAATGTGCGACAGTAAAGGAATTGTATCAATGGATAGAGAAAATCTAAATGATGCCAAAAGAGCAGTATTGACATTTTCAAACCCAAACAATACTTCTGGTAGCTTAAGAGATGCACTAAAAAATGCTGACGTATTTATTGGTGTAAGTGTTGGTGGATTATTAAATGCTAAAGATATTTCAACAATGGCTTCAAAATCAATTGTGTTTGCATTAGCTAACCCTACTCCAGAGATAATGCCCGATGAAGCTTACAAGGGTGGTGCAATGGTAGTGGGAACAGGAAGAAGTGATTTGCCAAATCAAGTAAATAATGTTTTGGGATTCCCAGGTATATTTAGAGGAGCATTAGATGCTAAAGCAAAAAAAATAACTCCTAAAATGAAACTTGCTGCCGCATTTGCAATTGCAGAATGTGTCAAATACCCAAACCCAAAACAAGTAATGCCGGCAACACTAAATATGGTAGTAGCAAGTAATGTAGCAGCTGCCGTCAAAAAAGCTGCTTTGGAAGAACAGAATATGCCATAATACGATTTAAAAATGCTTAAATAGTTGTACGTAAAACATAAATGTTTTTATAATTAAGAAATCTTATAATATCCACATTTCAAGTAACTTCCTTCTGGAAAGGTAACCGGATGATCACTATCATGAAATGTTTTTTCAATTAATCTATAGCTTTTATCGCTTTGGTCGAAGCCATCTTCTGTAACCTTAAAAAAGTCATCAGGAGTAATCCTACTAGAACATGATGCCATAACACACATGCCTTGTGAAGCGACTAATTGAATTGCCAATTTAGCAAGTCTAAAATATGAATTCTTCGCTTTGTCAATGTCTGCAGCTTGTTTTGCAAATGATGGAGGATCGACAACAACAATATCAAAAGTGATATTATCATCAATAAGTGATTGCATTCCTACAAAAGCATCGACTGTCATAGTTTCATGATTTGCTTTAGCCACATTAAGGCTTACATTTCGCTTTGCCATTTCCAATGCATACTTGCTAATATCTATACTTAACACTCTTGATGCACCTCCCATAATTGCATGTGTAGAAAATCCACCTGCATAAGAAAAAACGTCCAATACGGATTTCTTATTTGACATCAATCCTACTTTTCTTCTATTATGACGATGATCCAAAAAGTACCCCGTCTTATGCCCTTTAATTACATTGGCAATAAACTTTACGCCATATTCAATGAATTCAATTTCTGGATTATCTAATTCCCCATAGAGAATTTGACCTTCGACAAGCCCATGTGTATCTAACTTATCTGACTGTAGCAATCTTGACAACCTCAAAACTATAGAATCACACTGCGTAATGCCGATTACAGACTCTAATATAAAATGTAAATAGGGAATCCATATTGCAGAATACAATTTGACAACAACTGTCTTAGCATATACATCAATAATTAAACCAGGCAGACCATCATTTTCTCCAAATACTAATCGATAAGCAGTAACATCATTTTCCAACAATGACAAACGCAATCCATAAGCATAGCTAATTTTGTTATCAAACCAATCTTGATTAAGAATAGCTTTTTCACCATGAGCAATCATCTTGATTCGGATTGGTGAATGAATATCATATAATCCAAGTCCAAGATATTTATTGTCTCGATTATCAAATATGATAGCAAGATCTCCACTTACACCTTCTTTATTGATCTTGGTAATAGAAGATTCAAAAACCCATGGGTGTCCCTGTCTTATGTAGCCTTCAGCTTTAGACTTTAATTTTACGGCTAACCGTTGTGTCGTATGGTTGGATATAAATGGAGCTATCATAAGTACATAAAAATCCAGTACTCTCTATGTCAATAAAGAATACTGGAAATATTTTTTCACCTGTTTTGCTGTGTAAATTTTTACTTAGTAAGTATATAATCAATCGGTATAATAGAATCTCTCCTAATAACCATTGACATAAAATATTAATATACTAAATAAAACTTTAATTTAATTTAGATACTGCTAAAAAACGATCAACTGCAATTTTTGCTTTGTTTACCACTTTATAGTCAATATTGTATGTTACAAATTTGCCTTTTTTTTCAGCATGTACTACCCCAGCCATCTTTAATACTTTAAGATGCTGCGAAGTAATCGATTGCTCAATTTTTAGCGTATTGTAAATTTTGTTTACATTAATAGCACCTTGGCTATCAATATATTCTAAGATTTTTAATCTTAGAGGGTGAGCAAGTGCTCTCATTAGCTCTGACGAGTAGTTTAACCTCTCGTTGTTAAAAACAACTTTAGTTCTTTTCATTGTAGTTTGTAGTTTTCTATTTCTGAATATTGCGACCTAAGGACAAATATGAAAAATTATAATAAGTAAAAAAAATTTATATTATAAAAATTCATAATTTGTAATAAAAAACATAAAGTCGCATAACGATATACAAACTAATTGCTTACAAATGATAAACTAATTGTATGTGTTTCTAAATTGGTTGGTTTTCATTCAATCAGTTGGGACTTCTTAAGTATAGATTTCTATCCCGCTAAATCTTCTACAAGATCAGATATTTGACCCAATCTACTATTATCCAAAGAATAATAAATAAACTTGCCTTGTCTCTCTGTTGCTACTACACCTGCTCTTCTTAAAATGGCTAAGTGTTGAGAAGCTACTGATTGCTCCAATCTTAATTTAATGTAAATGTCAGTTACTGTCATTGTCTCACTATTTTCTAACAGATCTATTATTCTCTGTCGCAATTTGTGATTTACAGCTCTTAATACCAATACTGCTTTTCTAAGGTCTGCATAATCCAATTGGACATCATTGCCACCTTTCTTTAGTGTTACAGTTTCGTTTTTCTTATCTCTCATTATGAAATTTGTTTGATAGTTCACGGAAAAATTCTATAACATATACTTACCAAACAATGTACCAAGTTTTATTTATCGTGAAAATTCTCTAAAAATATAATACCTAATATGTCGAAAAAGACCTCGAAAAACAAGTCATTTCTATACTTAATTTAGAATTAAACATTCAAGAAATCTTATCAAATAAACTATTACTATATATGTATATAACTAATAACCTACTAATTAAATTCCCCTTTTAAGTATATTCTTTTTTTGAACAGTTATATTTGGAGATTTATAATAGAGTGGTTCGTAATAAGCAATATCTTCAAATAGTTTTTTTCCATATTTTTCTTCAGAAAGTGAAATCATGTGAAGTGAAGAGCATTCGATAGATAAGAATTCTCCATTTGTAACCGCCAATATCTCTTTTGCCTTTGCTACTCCATCACCACAAAATAGAATTCTAGAATAGTTATTATATTCCAAAAATGAATCTTTCGTAAGAATGTGGGGAGCAACAGGCGTGATATTATACAATTCATTATTATAAACAGAATAATAAACTTCCATACGTCTCGCATCTATCATTGAAAGTATGACATCTCTATCTTTACATTGATCCTTCAGACTATTGGCAAGCGCTTTCATTGTACTTATTGATATCAAAGGAATATCACAAGAATAACATATTCCTTTGGCTGTAGCAGCTGCTATACGCAATGCTGTATATGATCCTGGTCCTTGACTAATTGCAACAGCATCTAAGTCTGTTATTTTAATGCCAGCTTCCGCTTTACACTCATTAATAAATATTGCTATTACTTCACTATGACTATAACTACGTTCGGTCTCTCGGATTGCCAATACCTGACCATCCTTAGCTATACATACCGAACATATATCAGTACTTGTTTCAATATTTAATATTATTGCCAAAACTTATTCTGCTTCTTATTATATCCTAGTTTCCTAGTATCTTATTGTACTTTGATATATCATTAAGCAATGCTATAGCTTCTTGTACTTCCGTATCTCCATTGAGCTTATGCTGAGCTTTTCCTGATTGGAAATAGTATCTTGTAATTATTTGTTGCTCTATTTCTTTTGTTAATTCTCCTTTAAACTCTACTAAATCATCCGATTGCGCTTTATCTATTTGGCTATTTAATGCATCAAATGAACTGATCAAATCAGAATCAGCTTCTTTTTTAAGTGCAATGAGATCTTTTTCTAAGTCAGATTTAAAATCGAAATCACTGTTTTCTACATATTTTTTGAATCCCGAATAATCATCAAAAGTAAATACTCGTGGCTTATCTATACTATCTTTCCCAATAACATATTGGTTAACATATTTGAAAATTATGTTTTCAGATATTAGTGATTTTGTAAATTCAGATTGTTCTATTACTGGAAGTTTTACATCAGGTGTAACTCCACCTCCGTCTAATACTATCCTTCCGTTTGCTGTTTTAAACTTTGACCTTTCAGAATCAGGAATATCTATTGGCGCTCCGTTTTCATATTTTACAGCTTGTATACATCTGCGACTTGGTATATAATACTTAGAAGTTGTTATTTTTACTCTTGCATTATATCCAATTTCTTCTGTATTCTGCACCAATCCTTTACCAAATGTCCTTTGCCCCATAACTACTCCACGATCATAATCTTGCAATACACCTGATACAATCTCCGAGGCAGAAGCAGAACGTTTATTCGTTAGTACCACAATTGGTATATCTAAATCCAATGCATGTACCATCGTATTAAAAGTGCGATCTCTATCTTTTATTTTTCCTTTAGTTGTTACTACTTCTTTTCCTTGATCTATAAATAGGTTACATATTGCTATTGCTTCTTTCAGTAAACCTCCGCCATTATATCTTAAATCCAAAACTACTCCATCTAATTCCCCTTCTTTCTTTAGCTCTTTTAATGCTTTTTCAATGTTTTTAGCAGCATTAGCAGTAAATGTTGTTAATGATATATAACCAATATTGTCAGCAATCAAACCAGAATAAGGAACATTAGGAATTTTCACTTCTCCTCTTATCAGCTCTATGTCCATAGGAGTATTAACTCCAGATCTTTTGATTTTTAGTTTTAAAGTAGTACCAGCAATTCCTTTAGCAATTGCACTAACCTCAACAGTAGATTTTCCTTTAGTATCAAATCCATTTACATTTATTATTTGATCACCAGCTTGCAATCCTGCCTTTATTGCAGGACCTTCAGCGTAAGGCTCAATGATAGTCACATAGTCCCCTACTTTATTAATTATTGCCCCAACTCCTTGATACTTACCTTCATTTGATAACCGATAGCTTTCAATTTGACTTTCCGATATATAGTTGGTATATGGATCTAAAGACCCTACCATAGCATCCAACCCTATTTTCATAAGCTCGCTAGGATCTATCTCATCAACATAATTTGTATTAATCTTTTGAAATACAGTAGCATATATCTCTATATTTTTCGTTATTTCAAATAACCTATCCTTATTTATAAATGTTGAAGACATTCCAACTACAATTACTAACACAAGCCCTAAACCTTTCACTTTATTAATCATCGATTCACATTATTATCATATTATATTACTGTAATTGTACAGTTATACTTATTAATACAAATTATATCTTTTTTGATTCCAAAAACAAAGAAAATGAGAAAATTTTAACATTCCTTCAACTAGCATTTCCCAATAATCAATTAAAATAAATTCTTCTTCACACAAAATGTTTTAGCTATTTTATCATGTAATGTTTGCTTTGTATCAGAATTAGCAAACATCATAAATACAGAAATCAAAACAAAAAATGCCCATACCAAACTTATCATACTGTATGAACTATCTTGCTGAGCCAATTGCTGTGCTTGAAACACTTCCATAAAACCTTCTGCATCTAAAAAATCTTCGTTACTAAACAATTCGAATGTTCCTAATAGCTGTATCGCCGAAGAAACAATATATATCGCATTTTTTCCAAATGATTGAGCTAAGCTAATTTGCTCATTATTGTCATCAACCATTTTAATTTTCATTATCATCTTACCTAATGTAGCTCCATAGATGCCCTCCATGAGAGGTTTGTAGAGCATACCTAATACCAATGCTAATAATGCTATCATAAGATTATGAGTTATATTACCATAAGTAGCTAATCCAAAGACGGGAATAACCAATATCAATCCATCTAAAAGTGAAGCCCATAGTCTATCCCAAAATGAAGCATAAGTTATTGCATTAGTTTTTTCAATTCCGGTATCTAAATATTCGTTTTCCATTGTGTTATATTAGTTGGTTAGTAATTATTTATAAATATAAAAAATTCATATCAATTATCACTAATTTTTCGATTTAAACAGTTAAATGATCTATTAATTATAGTGATACTATTTTTATTATCTTGACATAGTGTAATCTTACTTCAACAAAAACAACTAAGAAACAAAAATACTTTTAAATTGTGCTTGTAAATACATTAAATGATTTCCTATATTATAAAACGTATATCTCTATTTATACCAACACTACTACTAGTGTCATGTATTGCGTTTGGAATTAGTAAGATCGCTCCTACGGATCCTATAAATGCGATGTTGGCTCTACAAGGAGTAGAACCTGCTTCAGAATCATTCGATAAAGAGTATAATAATATTTATATAGATTTAAAATTTGATCTGCCAGCTTTTTATTTTACTATAAAACCTTCTTATAAAAGAAACAGTAGAGTTTTAACTTCTTCAAAGGCAGAACGAAGATATGCTAATATGATGCTTGACCAGATGTATCCCCAACAATATATTAATGAAACAATAAAAAAAATAAACAAAAACAATACGTTAATAACCCAAAACTTATATAACTCATCTTCCGTTGAGCAAATAATTTTAAAACTAAAACACATTGAAACATTAACAAGTACCAATAAAAAAGAACTACTCAATGTTTTTAGTACCAAAGCATCTAAAAAATCACTTTGGCACTACCCTACCTTTAAATGGAATGGTGTAAACAATCAATATCATTTATGGCTCGGAAAAATAATCACTGGAAATTTTGGCGTTTCTTATCTTGATGGAAAACCTGTAACTAAGAAAATAGCAAGCGCTTTAAAATGGTCATTTACCTTTGTTCTTGTTAGTATTATTTTTGTTTTTATTATTTCATTTCCTCTTGGTATATACAATGGAATTAATTCAAATGGAAAGTTTGACAATTGGACTTCCAGTCTCTTTTTCTTTTTGTACTCAATTCCAAAATTCTGGTTAGCAACACTTATGATTATTTTTTTTACAACTGTAGAATATGGCAATTGGACCAATATTTTTCCCAGTGTCGGTATATGGTATCAATCAGTAGATCAAGGATTTTTAGAAATGTTATCCAGTTCTTGGCCAAAATTAATTTTGCCTGTTTTTGTTATGATTATACCAGATATTGCATACTTAAGTAGAATGATACGATCAAGTGTAAAACAAGAAATATCTAAAGAGTACATAAAAACAGCTAAAGCCAAGGGTCTTAGCACGTGGCAAATAGCAAAAAAACACATTATCCCCAATGCCTCAGCACCTACGATTACACTTTTGGCAGGCAGTCTTCCTAGTGCTATAAGTAGTTCTCTTATTATTGAAGTTATATTTAATATTCCCGGTATAGGGCGATTAATGTATGATAGTATTATTAATGCTGACTGGGCAACTGTCTTTCCGGTAATTCTAATTATTAGTGTATTGACAGTTATTGCATTCCTTATCGCTGATATTATGATAGCAGTACTTAATCCTAAAGTAAAATTAGGGTAATGAAGAAAACGATAACTGTATTTTCCAAAATATTCAAAAGGAACATAGCCAATAAAATAGCAATTACAATTATTTCGTTTTGGCTAGTTATTTCTATTTTAGAACCATTTATCGCTAATAATCGTCCAATTATTGCAAAATCTAAAGATGGCTGGTCGATACCTATTTTCGATCATAAAATAACAAATAAAGAATATACCTTTCAAATTAACCCAATCGTTAAATATAAATATAGTGATATTGATGTGTCACAATCGTTATTACCTCCCCTGTCTAATGGGAAGAACGGGAATCATATATTGGGTACGGACAAACTTGGTAGAGATGTATTATCTGGTATGATACACGGAAGCGGACTTTCAGCATTTATTTCATTTTTATCTATAGGTATTGCTTTGTTGATTGGGTTTTTTATTGGACTTATCAGTGGATACTTTGGAAATAAAGGTATAAAAAAGAATATTTTTCAGATCATTAGTTTATTAGTCACGATTCCATTGGGTTTGTATTATCTAATCAATATATTTTATCAAGGATTGAGATTGCACAATTTATTACCATTGGTGGTAATTGTAGGTATAGTAATTTTATTAGACAAGGTATTTAAAAAATCTAAAAATCGAGTCTATGGACTACCATTGGATATGACTATTCAACGATTGTTTGAGTTAAAGGAGAGTTTTCCAGCGCTATTTATTATACTGGCTATAATCTCTATTATTGCTCAACCATCTTACTTAACCTTGTCGATAATTATTTCTTTTTTACTTTGGTTTACATTTGCAAGACATGTCAGATCAGAAGCTATTATTATTCGAGAAGAAGAGTACGTAAAATCTGCTATTTCTAGCGGAATTAGCACTTATAAATTATTAAAAAATCATATTGCACCAAATATATTGCCACCACTTCTAGTAATTGTTGCATTTTCATTTAGCAGTGTTATTCTTTTAGAGTCATCATTGTCATTTTTGGGCATTGGTGTTCCTTTAGAAGAAGTCAGCTGGGGTAAGTTATTGTCAGAATCACGTAGACACCCAAAATCTTGGTGGCTGGCTCTATTTCCTGGTATGGCAATTTTTTTGATAGTTTATGCATTTAATATATTAGGAGACGCGTTATCCTCATATCAAAAACCGAACAACTAATAATTATATGACTGTAGCTATACATCAACCTAATTTTTTACCATGGATGGGATACTTCTATAAAATATCTCTTTGTGATAATTTTGTTTTTTTTGAAACTGCTCAATACACCCAACCCTCCTTTATTCGGCGTGTAAAAATACATAAAGCAAATAATCTTAATGATGAAAAATATTTGATAGTTCAACTACAAAAACATTCCAATTTTGATGCGATAGATTCTTTACAAGTAAAAGCGAATTTTGAATGGCAGCAAAAAATCAAAGCACAGATTCATCATGCATATCATAAAGCACCATATTATCACCAGTTATTCCCAATCGTTGACCAGTTTTTTTGTACTCCATTAGAAAACCTTTCTTTTTCAAATTATGCAATAGAAATAATACAATTCATTTCAGGGCTGCTCAACATCCATCCAAAGTGGGAATATGCTAGCGTGCTAAATATTAAATCTAAAGCTGGAGATGCAAACATTGAAATGTGCCATAAAGTTGGCGGAACCCACTATCTCTCAGGATATGGCGCAAAAAAGTATCAAACTATTGATGATTACAAAAAAGCTAACCTCAAATTTAAATACACCAATTTTCTGGAAACATTTGAAACCTCAGATATTCCCGTTCATTTTAAAAACAAATCAATTATTAGTTATTTGGCATATTATGATATTGAACTGTTAAAAGAAAAATTCTTTCAATCAAAAATTAACTAAATCATGACTCGTATTGATCATTATCAATAATGATGTTATCTGGCTATTCTAAAACAAACTCACTATAGTTCTATTTATTACTTTTCATATTATTGATCATCAGATAAAGCAAGAATAGAGTAAAGACTATTTTTTACCCCAAATAAATAGCAATAAAAAAAGAGGACCAACACCTTAATGCTGATCCTCTATTATATATTTAAGAAGTCTACTAATACTATTCAGCAGCTTCTTCTTCTAACTCTTCTTCTTCTTCAACAATTGGCTTAGCTGTTACAATGATATCTCTCCAATCTACATGTCCTGTACCTGCTGGTATAATTTTACCAACAATTACATTTTCTTTAAGACCTGTTAAATAATCAACTTTAGCTCCAATTGCAGCAGTACTTAATACTTTAGTTGTCTCCTGGAAAGATGCAGCTGAAATCCAACTGTACACACCAAGTGAAGCTCTAGTAATACCTTGCAATAAAGTGGTTGAAGTAGCTGATAATGCCCTTCTTGCTTCTACACTTTTTTGATCATTTCTTTTGAGCATTGAATTTTCTTCTCTCAATTCTCTAACACTCACAATTTGTCCAATTCTCAATGCTGTAGAATCTCCACAAGCAGTAATTACCTTCTTATCATAAATCCACTCATTCTGTTCATTAAAATCTCCTCTTTCTACTGCTTCACCTTCTAAGAATGTTGTATCTCCCGGATCTACTATCTTAACCCTTCTCATCATTTGTCTAATGATAACTTCAATGTGTTTATCATTAATACTAATTCCTTGAGATCTATATACTTCCTGTACGCCATTAACTAAATAAGATTGTACAGCAAAAGGTCCTCTTACATTCAATATATCTAAAGGAGAAATAGCACCATCAGACATCTGTGATCCTGCTCTCACAAAATCACCTTCCTGAACAAGAATATGTTTTGATAATCCTACAAGATATTTCTTTCTTTGACCAGTTTTCTCGTCATCGATAAATACCTCTCTGTTTCCTCTTTTAATCTTTCCAAATGTAACAATACCATCAATCTCTGCTGTAACTGCT
Source organism: Saprospiraceae bacterium (assembly GCA_036479655.1). GTDB lineage: Bacteria > Bacteroidota > Bacteroidia > Chitinophagales > Saprospiraceae > CAJXUU01. The sequence goes on along the minus strand of JAZGFO010000005.1, from coordinate 8,889 downwards.
GGATTACTAGGATTCCTAGCTTCAAACAATTCAGTTACTCTAGGAAGACCACCAGTAATATCTTGTACTCCTCCTAATTTTCTAGGTATTTTTACAATTTTTTGCCCACGTTTAACATCCGAACCATCTTCTACTGCTATAAAGGCTCCAACTGGTAGGTTGTAACTTTTTAATTCTTCACCACTAGGTGATACAATTTTAATTGTTGGTATTTTCTTCTTGTTTTTAGATTCAATAACAACTTTTTCAGAGTAACCAGTTTGGTCGTCTCTCTCTATTCTAAAAGTAACACCCTCTACAATATCTTCAAATTGGATGAGTCCTCCTTCCTCTGCAACAATTACAGCATTAAATGGATCCCATTTACAAATTCCTTGTCCTTTTTTAGTTTTATCACCATCTTTAACAAATAAGTCTGACCCGTATGGTACATATAAAGTTGTAAATAACTTACCTGTCTCTACATCTTTAACTCTAATCTCTCCAGATCTTGAAACAACTACATTATTACCACCATCAGCATCTTTTACAGTTTTCAAATTATCAAACTCTAAAACACCATCAAACTTAGATTCTAAACCAGATTCTTGTTTACTAACTGATGCAATACCACCTACGTGGAATGTTCTCAATGTCAACTGTGTACCTGGCTCACCAATTGATTGTGCTGCTATAATTCCTACGGCATCCCCTCTTTCAGCTATTCTACCTGATGCAAGATTTTTACCATAGCATTTTCGACATACACCAGATCTCGTCTCACAAGTAAGTACTGATCTTATTGTTATCATCTCTATTCCTTCATCTTCTATTTCCTTCGCCTTCTCACCAGTGATATATACACCTGCTCCTAACATTTCTTCGTCAGTAACTGGATGCGTAATTGGATCAAGAGAATATCTCCCTTCAATTCTCGCTGACAATGACTGTACTAAATTCTCATTATCTTTTAAAGCAGTAGTGTCAATACCTCTCAAAGTATCACAATCTTCTTCCATTATGATTACATCCTGTGAAACATCCACAAGTCTTCTCGTAAGATAACCCGCATCGGCTGTTTTTAAAGCTGTATCGGCAAGACCTTTACGTGCACCGTGAGTAGATATAAAGTATTCCAATACTGATAATCCTTCTAAGAAATTAGACAAAATTGGGTTTTCAATAATTGCTCCCCCAGTATCACCAGATCTTCTCGGCTTTGCCATTAATCCCCTTAATCCACACAACTGTTTAATTTGTTGTTTAGATCCCCTTGCACCAGAATCAAGCATCATGTACACAGAGTTAAATCCTCCTTTGTGTTCTGCCAATTCTACCATCAAATTTTCAGTGATTTGATTATCGGCATAAGTCCATTTATCTATTATTTGATTGTATCTTTCAGTACCAGTAATCAATCCCATATTATAATTCTCCCAAACCTCATCTACTTGATCTCTCGCCTCTAATAATACTCTTTCTTTGATCGTAGGTGTAATTAAATCTCCTAAGTTAAATGATAATCCTCCTTTAAAGGACCATAAGAAACCAAGATCCTTAATTTTATCCAAAAATATAGCCGTAATACCATAGTCTGTTCTAGTTATGATATTACTTATAATCTTTTTAAGATTTTTCTTAGTCAATAATTCATTTATATAGGGTACTTCTTCAGGCACTGACTCATTAAACATCACCCTACCTACAGTAGTTTCAATCCTTTGAATCACCATGTTCCCTTCTTCGTCCTCTACTCTTGCTCTAACATGTATAGGTGCATGCAAATCAATAACACCTTCACTGTATGCAATTAGTACTTCTTCTGATGAATAAAACTTCATCCCAGCACCTCTAACTATTGATTTTGGATCTGCTGGCTTTGTAAGGTAATATAACCCCAAAACCATATCCTGTGAAGGTAATGTAATTGGAGATCCATCTTGAGGATTTAACATATTATGAGCCGACAACATAAGCATTTGCGTCTCTAATATAGCTGCATGGCTTAACGGTACATGTACCGCCATTTGATCTCCATCAAAATCCGCATTAAATGCACCACATACTAAAGGGTGTAATTGTATTGCTTTTCCTTCAACCAATACTGGCTGAAAAGATTGTATCGATAACCTGTGTAATGTTGGTGCTCTATTCAGCATTATTGGATGCCCCTTAAGGATATTCTCCAATATTTCCCATATAACTGGTTCTTTCTTATCAACTAATTTTTTAGCAGATTTTACTGTTTTAACTATTCCTCTTTCTATCAATTTTCTGATAACAAAAGGTTTAAATAACTCTGCAGCCATTCCTTTAGGTAATCCACACTCATGTAATTTAAGTGTTGGACCAACTACAATTACTGATCTACCAGAATAATCAACCCTTTTTCCAAGAAGATTTTGTCTAAACCTCCCTTGCTTTCCTTTAAGAATATCAGATAATGATTTTAATGATCTACCTCCTTCAGCTTTTACAGCATTTGATTTTCTTGAATTATCAAACAATGAATCAACAGCTTCTTGAAGCATTCTTTTTTCATTACGTAGAATTACTTCTGGAGCTTTGATTTCCAATAATCTCTTCAATCTGTTATTTCTGATAATAACTCTTCTGTAAAGGTCATTCAAATCAGAACTTGCAAATCTACCTCCATCCAATGGAACCAATGGTCTCAATTCTGGTGGTATAACTGGTAAATATTGGATAATAGCCCATTCAGGTTTGTTTTCAATTCTTGATTGACCGTCTCTAAATGCCTCTACTACTCTTAGTCTTTTAAGCGCTTCCGATTTTCTTTGTTGTGATGTCTCGTTTGCTGCCTGGTGTCTTAAATCAAATGACAATTGATCTAATTCTAATCTTTCCAACAAAGCTTTTACAGCTTCAGCACCCATAAGTGCAATAAATTTGTTAGGATCAGAATCATCAAGCATTTGGTTTTCAGCTGGCAAAGTATCTAATACGTCAAAGTATTCTTCTTCTGTCAATAAATCCATCTTCTCTATCTCATCCTCTTTAATTCCTGCCTGAATTACGGCATACCTTTCATAGTAAATTATTGTTTCTAATTTCTTAGAAGATAACCCTAATAGATATCCAATTTTATTTGGTAACGATTTAAAAAACCATATATGTACTACAGGCACTACTAATTTGATGTGTCCCATTCTCTCTCTTCTGACTTTCTTTTCAGTAACTTCTACTCCACATCTATCACATACAATACCTTTGTATCTAATTCTTTTATATTTACCACAAAAGCATTCATAATCTTTTACTGGTCCAAAAATTCTTTCGCAAAATAACCCATCTCTTTCTGGCTTATAAGACCTATAATTGATAGTCTCTGGCTTGAGAACTTCTCCAAATGATCTTTCCAAAATATCATCAGGCGAACACAATGTAATTGTTATCGTATTAAATGGTTTTCTCGCGTCAACATTCTTTTTAAATGGCATAATTCCTTTTTTATATAGTGTAAAGAATATTTAAAAAATTAATCAAATTTAACATCAAGTGCTAATCCTCTCAACTCATGTACAAGTACATTAAATGATTCTGGAATACTTGGTTCAGGTAGATTTTCACCTTTTACTATTGCCTCATACGCTTTAGCTCTACCAATAATATCATCTGATTTTATTGTCAGTAACTCTCGTAACACATTTGCAGCACCATATGCTTCAAGTGCCCATACTTCCATCTCTCCAAATCTTTGTCCCCCAAACTGAGCTTTACCACCTAATGGTTGCTGTGTAATAAGAGAGTATGGTCCTATTGACCTTGCATGCATCTTATCATCTACCATGTGTGACAATTTCAACATATAGATTACTCCTACTGTCGCTTGCTGGTGAAATCTATCTCCAGTTCCTCCATCACTTAAGTATGTTTGTCCTAATGATGGCAAACCTGCTTTTACACATTCATCATCAATCTCTGCCATACTCGCTCCATCAAATATTGGTGTCGCATATTTTACACCCATTTTCTTTCCAGCCCATCCAAGTACTGTTTCGAAAATTTGTCCAAGATTCATTCTTGATGGTACACCCAATGGATTCAATACTATATCAACTGGAGTTCCGTCTTCAAGAAATGGCATATCTTCAACCCTTACGATCCTAGATACAATACCTTTATTTCCATGACGTCCGGCAAGTTTATCACCAACTTTCAATTTACGTTTTTTAGCCATATAAACTTTAGCTAACTTCAATACTCCAGCTGGCAATTCATCTCCTATCGAAATATTGAACTTCTCTCTCTTATATCTTCCTACTTCTTCATTAATTTTAATATTATAATTATGAAGTAATCTTGCTATTTGTGTATTTATTCCATCATCGGTAGTCCATCCTGAATAATCAACTTGAGAATAATCTAATTCTTTCAAATCTTTAACAGCAAACTTTTTACCTTTTGGTATCATCATTTCATTATAGATACTCTTAACGCCTTGTGAGGTTTTTCCCTTCACTAAGACCATAAGTTTATCAATAAGAATTGTTTTTAACTCATTAATCGCAATTGCGTGCTTATCTTCTAATTTAGACAGCAATTCTTTTTCTTGTACTTTTTGGAATTTATCTTTCTTTGCTCTTGCAAATAATCTCTTTCCAATAATTACACCTTTACTAGATGGTGGAGCTTTTAATGATGCATCTTTTACATCCCCAGCTTTGTCACCAAATATTGCTCTTAATAATTTTTCTTCCGGTGTAGGATCAGATTCACCCTTAGGTGTTATCTTACCAATTAATATATCCCCTTCTTTTACCCATGCTCCTACTCTAATAATCCCATTTTCATCAAGATCTTTAGTCGCCTCTTCTGATACATTTGGTATATCATTAGTTAATTCTTCTTCACCCAATTTTGTATCTCTGATATCAATATCAAAGTTTTCTATATGTAAAGACGTAAATATATCCTCTCTTACTACTCTTTCTGAAAGCACAATCGCATCCTCAAAGTTATATCCTTTCCAAGGCATAAATGCAACCATAAGATTTTGACCCAAAGCCAATTCTCCTTTCTCTGTTGCATAACCATCACAAAGCAATGAACCTTTTACAACTCTTTGTCCTCTACTTACAATAGGCTTGAGATTAATACAAGTACCTTGATTCGTTCTTTTAAACTTCGTAAGGCTATATGTCTTTGTATTATCTTCAAACGATATTAATTGTTCCGCTTCTGTTCTATCGTATCTAATTACAATTTTATTTGCATCTACATATACAACTTCACCTTCACCATCTGCATTGATCATCATACGAGAATCTTCAGCCACTTTACCTTCAATACCTGTACCAACGATAGGGCTACGTGGCTTAACCAAAGGCACTGCCTGACGTTGCATGTTAGATCCCATCAAGGCTCTATTGGCATCATCATTTTCTAAAAACGGTATTAGTGAAGCAGACACACCAACAATTTGATTGGGTGCTACATCCATGTATTCTAAATCTTTAGGTGCTAATACAGGAAAATCACCATGTTCTCTACTCTTAATTTCATCCGTAGAAAATGCACCTTTTTCATCAAAACTTGCATTTGCTTGGGCAATTTTCTTGAAATCTTCTCCTTCAGCAGAAAGGTACTCAACTCCACCATCAACATCTAGTATTCCATCGTTAACTCTTCTATATGGAGTCTCCAAAAATCCCATCTTATTCACTTTTGCTAATACGCAAAGTGTAGATATTAATCCAATATTAGGTCCCTCTGGTGTTTCAATTGTACATAATCTACCATAGTGAGAATAGTGAACATCTCTTACCTCAAAACCTGCTCTTTCTCTCGAAAGTCCTCCAGGTCCTAAAGCTGAAATTCTTCTTTTGTGCGTAATCTCTGAAAGCAAATTGGTTTGATCCAAAAACTGTGACAACTGAGACGTACCAAAAAAGGAATTAATTACTGATGATAATGTACGTGCATTTATCAAATCGATAGGCGTAAACACTTCGTTATCTCTAACATTCATTCTCTCTCTAATCGTCCTAGCCATTCTTGCAAGTCCCACACCAAACTGTGCATATAATTGCTCTCCAACTGTACGTATTCTTCTATTCGATAAATGATCAATATCATCCAACTCAGCTTTCTGATTAATCAGACTTACTAAGTATTTTACAATAGATATTATATCTTCTTTTGTTAGTACAAGTGTTTCACCACTAGTACCCGAATCCAATTTTCTATTGATTTTATATCTTCCTACTTCTCCAAGATTATATCTTTTATCCGAGAAAAATAGTTTATTTATAATACCTCTCGCCGTGTCCTCATCTGGCGGGTCAGTACCTCTTAATTGTCTATATATTTGAGTTACCGCTTCAGTTTCAGAACTCGATGGATCTTTTTGTAGGGTATTGTATATGATTGAATAATCTTCGTCCAAGTCCTCTTTTTGAAGAATCACTTCTTCCACTTTAGCCTCTAAGATTAATTCAATATTACTTTCATCAAGAATGACGTCTCTCTCAAGAATGATTTCATTCCTTTCGATTGTTACTAACTCACCAGTATCTTCATCTACAAAATCTTCATTCCATTTCTTTAGGATTCTGGCAGCTAATTTTCTTCCAATCGATTTTTTAAGCGACTTTTTATCTGCTTTTACGTCTTCTGCTAAGTTAAATATATCAAGTATATCTCTATCAGAATCAAATCCAATAGCTCTCAATAAAGTTGTAACAGGGAATTTTTTCTTTCTGTCAATGTACGCATACATTACAGAGTTAATATCAGTAGCAAATTCCATCCAAGCTCCTTTAAAAGGAATCACTCTTGCTGAATATATCTTACTACCGTTAGGGTGGAATGTTTGACTAAAAAACACACCAGGAGATCTGTGCAATTGTGACACTACCACTCTCTCAGCACCATTTACTACAAAAGTTCCCTTAGGTGTCATATATGGGATATTGCCCAAAAACACATCAGAAACGATTGTTTGAAAATCTAAATGCTCTTCATCATTACATGACAATCTCAATTTAGCCTTGAGTGGCACACTATATGTTAACCCTCTTTGCATACATTCTTCAATAGAATATCTAGGAGGATCAACGAAATAATCTAAAAATTCTAACACAAAGATATTTCTTGCATCAGTAATTGGGAAATTTTCTTGAAATACTCTAAATAAGCCTTCATTCCCTCTGTTTTCTGGAGTAGTCTCTAATTGAAAGAACTCTTGGAATGATTTAAGTTGTATTTCTAATAAATCTGGATAATGAGAGTCCAATTGCATTTTTGCAAAATTGTGTCTCATGGCTCCAGAAGCGGTAATTAATATATTAGATGCCATCCGAAATTGCTTTTAAAAATTACTAGATAGCTTAAAACAAACTATCTAAAAAAAACAAAACTTACAATTCTAAAACTAAACAACAATAGGCTTAACCCATATAATACATGGATTAAGCCTTATGTCATTTATTATAGTGTCTATAAAGTTCTGCCATTAAAGGTCTCTAGTTATGATAAGAATTATTTCAATTCTACATCAGCACCAGCACCTTCAAGAGCTGCCTTAATTGATTCAGCTTCAGCTTTATCTACTCCTTCTTTTATAACAGCAGGAGCGCCGTCAACTAAATCTTTAGCCTCTTTAAGTCCAACACCAAGAAGGTTTTTCACTTCTTTTACTACTGCAAGCTTCGCAGCTCCAGCAGAATTTAACATAATATCAAATGAAGTTTTCTCTTCAGCTGCAGCGTCTCCGCCACCACCTCCACCTGCTGCTACTGCTACTGCTGCTGCTGCTGGTTCGATTCCATACTCATCTTTAAGTATGTCTGCTAATTCACTTACTTCTTTTACTGTAAGGTTTACTAACTTCTCTGCAAAGTCTTTTAAGTCTGCCATTTTGAATGGATTTTAAATTTTAAATAATTACAATTCTATATAATATGATTGCGAAATGCTTGGAAGCCAAATTTATTTGTCGCAACACTTCTCTGTTCTTACCCTCTCGCTTCAAGAGTTTTAAGAATTCCTGCAATTGTACCACCACTGCTTTTAAGTGCAGAGATAACATTTTTAGCAGGAGATTGAAGAAGCATAATGATATCTCCAATAAGTTCGTCTTTCGATTTCAATGCTGCTAATATATCCAATTGGTCATCGCCTAAGAATATATCAGAATCAATGTAAGCCGCTTTTAAAACAGGCTTGTCGAACTCTTTTCTGAAGTCTTTTATTACTTTCGCCGGTCCATTTGCAGTGTCTGCAAAGAAAACTGTTGTCTGTCCTTTTAAAGAACCATAAAGGTCTTCAAAATTAGCAGCAGATTCTCCTGTCGCTTCCATTGCTTTTTGTGCCAAAGTATTTTTTACTACTTGTACTTCGATACCTTTTTCAAAGCATGTTCTTCGAAGTTTAGATATCTGCTGTACAGTTAAAGAAGATGAGTCAGCAAAGTAAAAATATTGACTATCGCCAAACTTATCTTTTAACTGATCTATTACTTGAGATTTTTCTGATCTTGTCATTTTCAGCTATTTTTTTAGAAAAAGGTTAATTAATAGTTCTAGTATCAATCTTGATACCAGGACTCATTGTTGATGCTGCTGTTACAGATTTCATGTAAATCCCCTTCGCTGAAGAAGGTTTCATTCTCTCTAACAAACCTAAAAGTTCCTGTGCATTTTCTTCAAGTTTTTCAGCAGTAAAAGACACTCTACCTATAGAAGAATGTATAATACCAAACTTATCAACTCTAAATGCAATTTTACCACCCTTTACATCTTTTACTGCATCTCCAACATTTGGAGTTACTGTACCAGTTTTGGGATTTGGCATAAGACCTCTTGGTCCTAATATTCTACCAACTCTTCCGACTTGTGCCATCGTGTTAGGCATTGCGATTATTACATCAACATCAGTCCAACCTTT
>JAZGFO010000004.1:0-10805 GCA_036479655.1 Saprospiraceae bacterium | reverse complement strand
CTAATTGGATATCATGAAATAATGCGGTATAAAAAACAGGACAAGAATTTTTTGGTAGGTGTAATGAGTGAAATCAATCAATTCATAACAGTAAAAATTTAAGCGTGATAGTCTCTAAAAGTAAATTGCCAAAAAAATCTATTCTATCCATAGCAGGATATAAGTCAGACTACAATGACTCTTACTCATTTCATGTAGAGAATAATCAAATAACAATAAGGGATTTGTACTTATCAATTTTTGCTAAGGCACCTAAATGGGTAAATTTTCTTATGTCATTACGAAATAGAATTGTTGGAATTTTTGGTATAAAAACTGAATCCAAACCCTTTGTAAAAACAACTTTTGAAGTTGGTGACAAGGTAGGAATTTTTAAAATATATAATATACAAGAGCATGAAATTATTGCAGGAGAAGACGACAAACATCTTAGTTTTAGAGTGTCTGTGTATAAATCGCCAAATGCAACTATCCTTGTAAGTACACTTGTAAAATATCATAATGTATTTGGTCGAATATACTTTTTTATAGTCGCACCATTTCATAAACTAATCGTAAAAAACATACTAAAAAAGTCAGCAAAAGAAATAAACAAGTAATACCATGAAAAAAAGAAATATATACTGGATAATAGCTGGATTAATCGACCTACTTACAACATTTGTACATTTAATAGCAGGTCAAATAGATTTGGTAAATCCACTTTTAAATTCTGAATTACAATTACAAACAAAAACGGAATGGCTTGGAGTTTGGCACGCAATAAGTGTCTTCCTTTTATTTCATACCATTATTCTTTTACGATATGGTTTTAACAAAACAAAAATACCACCTATAGATCTGTTGACTTATTTAGGTTGGTTTTATTTACTTATAGCCATACCATTTATGATAGTTAGTGGAATACAATCTACTCTTGCGCCACAGTTTATCATATTTTTACCAATCGGAATATTTATACTACTTGGAATAAAAAAACACAAACAATATGCTTAAAATTGGCGGAATAATAAACATCATTATTGCAATTGCTCATCTTGTAGGTTTAATTTGGGCTGAGCAAATGTTTGAAGTAACAGGAATTGGTAAAGAAATGGCTAAATTTTCTATTATTCATCCAACAATACCATATTTAATAACAATAGTTGGAGCTATGTTTTTCTTTGCTTTTGGGATTTACGGACTTTCAGCAGATAATAAATTCAGAAAATTACCATTTCTTAAAATTGGAATTTTTACCATTTCTGGAATTTTCATTTTTCGAGGAGTTGGAGAATTAATATTTGATATGTCAAAACAAAATGCAAGTACATTTGCAGAAGCAACATATTCACTTATTGCTTTAGGGATTGGATTACTATATTTAATTGGCGGATTAAAAAAATGGCCTCTAAAAAAAAGAATAACAAAAGATCAAAACAAAGAACTGAACTAAATTAAAAACTGACTTTTTACTTCGCAGAAATAAATGTTAAAAATTAACAACAAAGAATATTAACTATACTCATATATAAAAATTACTATCTTTGATTCTTGAAAGTTAATTAAGTGTTTTTATATACCATGAATGAAGTAAAAAAAAGTATTCCCAACATTCTTACAATAACAAGAATTCTACTTGCAGTGGGGTGTACTTACTATGCATTCAAACACGACAAATGGTCCTTGAAAATAAGTCTTGGGCTATTTCTTTTAGCTTCTTTTACCGATTTTTTAGATGGCTATCTTGCTCGCAAATGGAATACTACGACTAATTTTGGAAAAATAACAGATCCAATTGCTGATAAGCTATTAATACTAGGCGTTCTATTTTCTTTTTCAATGAAAGAAGTTGTACCGTTTTTATTTACAATAATTATTGCATTTAGAGAAGTAATATTGACGTTTATAAGATTAGTATTGGCACCAAAAAAGATAGTGATAGCCTCTGTTTCAAGTGGTAAGTTTAAAACTTTTTCACAAATATTATGTCTAATTTCTATCTACCTTATTTTAATATTCATAAAACCCTTGACAGAGAAATATGGAATCAAGGCTGTTCATTTGACTATATACATATTGGTTATTTGGATGGTAATTGTTACTATTTATTCTGGGATTGAATTCTTTATCCTAAATAAAAGAGCGATTAAAAAATTGATGTAGATTCTATTCTTTATTTGTTAATAATTGTTAATAATACAATGAAATCATTCTTATTTAATAGTCAAGTATTCTCAAAAAAAAATCTGTTTCTGTTTCTTATTTTCTTTGCTATTATTCATGGTGGAGCTTTCTCTTTTGCTGACACTTATGATCACTACACCAATGTAGATGTAAAAACGTATGTAGGTCTTTCAAATTTTGATTTTGATCAGCACCCTGTACGAAGATATAGGATTATTATTCCAATGTTAGCTGCAGGAGTTAAATATTGTTTAGGCTCTATTTTTGAATTAATGACTCCAAATAGTTTTTCTGGAGACTTTCCTACCATCAGTTCATTTATGTTGGTCAATAATTCATTGATGGCACTATTTGCCTTTATTCTTTTCAAAACATGTCAATCCTTTACTGGAAAATCATCTCTGATAGCTCCATTTATAGGTGTTCTTAGTGTCCTTACTTGTAGATGGACATTTCTGTTAAGTGGTACAGCTTTAGTAGACAGTCTTTTTCTTGTCACGATTTCAATACTTATATTAGGAATTCTAAAAAGAAAATGGTGGCTTGTAATTGCAGCTATCTATATTGGACCATGGGCAAAAGAAGCTTTTATATTTTTTATCCCATTGCTCTATTTCTATGACCGTAATAGGTGGTCCAAATTAATTTTCCATCTTATGCTATCGGGAATAATCGTTTTTGCATTTCGTTATTTATTTGATCTCTATATTGGTTTTACTTTTGAAGATAGCTTGTCAAAAGATTTAGCACATATTGATATGATTCCATCATCCTTAAAAAGATTATTTTCTCTTCATGGACTATACGAAATTATGTCTATTGGTGGTTTTTGGAATCTTTTCATTTTCATTGGTTTTTGGAATAAAAGCATTAGAAAAGTATTACTTAATAATCTGAATTGGTTTTGGATTACGATGATTGTTGTTGTAACAGTTCAAGCACTATTATCAAACGAATTAGCAAGAATGTTTTACCTTCTCACTCCCCTTTTGGCAGTTATGATCGCAATAGTTATGAAGGAATTACTCAACAAATACTACGTTAAAGAACAAGTTAATGAAAAATATATTTAAAGATTTAATAATTGTAGAATTGGCATCTGTATTAGCAGGACCATTAGCAGGTTCATTTTTTGCAGAGTTAGGGGCAAGAGTTATAAAAATAGAAAACATAAAAGCAGGGGGAGATGTCACAAGGCAATGGAAAATAAATACAGAAAATCAAAACAATACAATCAGTGCATATTATGCTAGTGCTAATACAAACAAAGAAGTACTGATGCTCGATTTAGAGAATCCAATTGATCAAAAAAAACTAAACGATCTTATAAAAACAGCCCATGTAGTAATATCCAATTTTCAAAAAAAAACAGCAATAAAACTGTCTGTTGATTACAAATCGATATTAAAGATAAACAACAATATTATCTTTGCTCAATTAGTAGCTTATTCATATGATGACCCAAGACCAGGATATGATCTTGTCATGCAAGCAGAAGCAGGATTTATATCAATGACTGGTACAAAACAAGGGGAAATGGTCAAAATACCTGTAGCCTTAATGGATGTAATTGCTGGGCATCAAATCAAAGAAGCTGTCTTGATCGCTCTCTATCAGAAATCTAATACCAATCAAGGGTCTTATGTTGAAACATCCCTATACAAATCAGCAATTAGTGCCCTTGCTAACCAAGCTTCTAACTATCTAATGACATCTCACACACCTATACCAATGGGCACACTACATCCAAACATTGCGCCTTATGGGGATATAATATTAACTAGTGATGACATTAGTATTATTCTTGCTGTTGGATCGGACAATCAATTTTATAAATTAGGTAAAAGTTTAAATTTTGATACTATACAATTAGCACGCTACCAAAAGAATAGTGATCGATTACAATTACGTAAACAACTCATAGCTGCAATCCAAGAAAAGTGTATAACATTAACTTATAATCAACTAGATACGTTGTGGAAATCTAAAAACATACCCTTTTGTAGAATTTCTGATCTCTCTTCTGTTTTTGAGAATCAATTGGCAATTGATATGATAATTAATGAAACAATTGAAGGAATACAGACAAAAAAAGTCAGTAATATTGCATTTTCAATTTCATGAATTCCACTCGTTAATGTAAAGACAAAAATTGAATTTACAGAAATTTAAAAACATTAATCTTACCTAACTTTATCCTCCAGAAAATATAGAAGAGAAGTATTGTCTATTTAATCTCGCGATATGTTCTAATGAAATTTCTTTTGGACATTCAGCTTCACAAGCACCAACATTTGAGCACATCCCAAATCCTTCTTTATCCATTTGATCCACCATGTTTTTAGCTCTATTATAAGCCTCTACTTTTCCTTGAGGCATAAGATTCAAGTGAGATACTTTTGCTGCTGTAAATAGCATTGCAGAACCATTAGGACAAGCAGCAACACAAGCGCCACAACCAATACATGCCGCAGCATCAAAAGCTGTACTTGCAAGATCTTTATCAATAGGAATAGCATTGCCATCTGGCGCTTGACCAGTATTGACAGATACATAACCACCAGCCTGAATAATATGATCAAAAGAAGAACGATTTATAACCAAATCTTTAATTAATGGAAATGCTCTTGATCTCCATGGCTCAACAACTATAGTTTCTCCGTCTTTAAAATGTCTCATATGCAATTGACAAGTAGTCGTACCTGTACTAGGACCGTGTGGACGACCATTGATCACCATGCTGCAAGCACCACAAATGCCTTCCCGACAATCATGCTCAAATGCCACTGGTTCCTTTCTATCATTTATTAGAGATTCATTAAGAACATCCATCATTTCTAAAAATGACATATGTTCGTTTGCTACAACATCATAAGTTTCAAATCCTCCTTTTGATTTATTATCTTTTTGTCTCCAGACTTTCAATTTAATCTTCATTACTTCTAATTTTGTTTGATGCAATGCATCGGATGATTATTTATATGATCTCGTTTTAAGCTCAACATTCTCAAATTCAAGTTCTTCTTTATGTAATATTGGTTGGACATCATCCCATTCCCAAGCTGCTACATAAGTAAACTCAGCATCTCTTCTTAGTGCTTCTCCATCATCTGTTATATATTCTTCTCTAAAGTGTCCTCCGCATGATTCTGCTCTATCTAGTGCATCAAGCATCATCAATTCACCATGCTCCATAAAGTCCGCTACTCTGACTGCCTTTTCCAATTCTGGATTATAATCATCGGCAGTCCCAGGAACATATACATTATCATGAAACTCTGCTCTTAATTTTCTTATTTCTTCTCTTCCTTTTTCTAATCCAGCAGCATTACGAGACATACCACAGTATTCCCACATGATTTTTCCCAACCGTTTATGAAAACTTTCTACCGATTCTGTACCATTATTATTGATAAGGTTATTTACTCTATCTTTTACCTCTTGTTCTGCTTTTAAAAATTCTGGAGAATCATTCGCTATTGTTGGTACTCTAATTTCATCGGACAAGAACGTTCCTACTGTATAAGGAATTACAAAATACCCATCTGCTAATCCCTGCATAAGTGCTGATGCACCTAACCTATTGGCTCCATGATCAGAAAAATTACACTCTCCTAAAGCAAACAAACCAGAAATATTGGTTTCAAGATTATAATCTACCCATAAACCTCCCATTGTATAGTGGACCGCAGGGTAAATCTTCATAGGGTTAGTATAAGGATTTTCACCAGTAATTTTTTCATACATTTCAAAAAGATTACCATATTTTTCTTCTATCACTTGAGTACCCAACTTAGTAATCAATGCTGTATCACTTGCATTTAATCCTTTAGAATGTACCTCAGCCTTGCCATATCTATCAATTGCACTTGCAAAATCTAAGAACACACCTAACCCCGTTGGGGCTACCCCATTCCCCTCATCACATGCTGTCTTTGCCGCTCTTGAAGCAACGTCCCTCGGCACTAAATTACCAAATGCTGGATATCTTCGTTCTAAATAATAATCTCTATCGTCCTCGGCAATATCTATACCTTTTTTTCTTCCCTCACGGATTGCTACTGCATCTTCCTTTTTCTTTGGCACCCATATTCTTCCATCATTCCTCAATGACTCAGACATCAATGTTAATTTACTTTGATAATCTCCAGAAACAGGAATACATGTCGGGTGTATTTGTGTAAAACAAGGGTTGGCCATCAAAGCACCTTTCTTTACTGCTTTCCATGTAGCAGACACATTACAATTCATAGCATTGGTAGATAGATAGAATACATTTCCATATCCTCCAGTCGCTAATATTACACAGTGTGCAGAATGACTTTCTATTTCTCCTGTAAGTAAATTTCTTGTAATAATACCTCTAGCTTTACCATCAACCATTACAAGATCCATCATTTCGTGCCTATTGTACATCGTCACTTTACCTAATGATATTTGGCGACTAAGGGCTTGGTATGCACCAATCAACAATTGCTGCCCTGTCTGTCCTCTTGCGTAGAATGTTCGTGACACTTGCACCCCTCCAAATGATCTATTATCAAGTAATCCACCATATTCTCTGGCAAATGGTACTCCTTGAGCTACACATTGATCGATTATATCACCACTTACTTCTGCTAATCTGTGTACATTGGCTTCTCGTGATCGATAATCACCTCCTTTAATCGTATCGTAAAAGAGTCTAAAATCACTATCTCCATCATTTTGATAGTTCTTAGAAGCATTTATTCCTCCTTGAGCTGCAATACTATGTGCACGTCTTGGACTATCATGAAAGGTGAATGCTTTGACATTATATCCCAATTCTCCAAGTGTTGCAGCTGCCGAAGCCCCTGCTAATCCTGTACCTACTATAATTACATCTAATCTTCTTTTATTATTAGGTGCGACCAATGGCATTTTCGATTTATATTCTGTCCATTTATCGCCTAAGGCTCCTGCTGGTATTTTTGAATCTAATTTCATGTTTATTAACTTTTTATCCTCAATTATAAAATAAAAAAAAGATATGAATTATCTATTAAAGTAAAAATAAATTGGAATGATTGCATAAGCTAAAGGTACTATTATTGAATACGCTTTCCCTATAAAAGATATGATTGGATTGTATTTTGAATGGTTGAGTCCTAATGTCTGAAAGGCACTCTTAAATCCATGCCATAAATGCAATGCCAAGACAATCATAGCCAAGACATAAAAACCTACAAATATAGGATTGCTAAATGTTGTAGATACTTTCTCGTACAAATTTACATTTACTCCATTGTGCATCTTCCACCAAAAATCCCCCATATGAATAAGTATAAAAGCTAATATTAATGTACCTAACAAAGCCATGTTTTTAGATGCCCATGTTACATCAGCACTTTGCTTTCCTGTATATTTTACGCCTTTCGCTTTTCTGTTTTTTAGGTATATCATTATACCAACCACCGCATGTAGTAGTATTAATAAGTATAACCCCCAAGATATAAATTTAATCAATGGATTAGTTGTCATAAATTTAGCATAGGTATTAAATGATTCACCACCATCATTGACTAACAATTGTAAATTTCCAATAAGGTGTACTTTTAGAAAAGCAATAAGAAACAATCCCGTAAGACTCATTATTACTTTCCTTCCAATGCTTGATGTTAAAAAATTTGTTAACCACTTCATATGTATAAATTTCGTTTATTATACAAAGCTAATCGTTTATATTATCAAGGCAAATAAATATCAAATAAAAATACATTAATAACTTATAAATTTCCACTCTACTCCCGCGTGTTTATTCTTTTGCCTTGAAGAGTTGTATTTGTGGCATCTTGCAGAATTCTAAATTTCTTTTTTAAGAAAAATATTGATTTTTTATTTTGATTTCCACTCGCCGTTCGGACGTTCAATACATATACTCTCTCTCCAAGGATCACTGTCAATATTAGTAACTATTATAATTTTAAAAAAGGATTTAGTGTTCTTAATACTTCCCCAAGTTCTTGATTAATAGATTCTTTTTGAATATTCAAATCTTCAAGTATGTTTTCTTCATGTTTCAGTAACAAATCTAATTGGTAAAAATTATGGTCTATTTTATTTTTAATTCTTTGTGTATATGCGCTCAATTTCTCTTTGACTTCATATTCTAGTTTCTTTCTCCCTTTTTCAATTTCTGTTTTGAATGCACTTAATATTTTCCTCTTTTTAAGTCCTAATGTTACACCAGCAAATAGTACTCCAACGGTTGTCAATATCCCACCTGTGATATCAAAAACTGCTCCATTTGCTATTGTCATTATAATAACACCTACTGCAGCAATTCCTGACCCAGCAGCCAAGTCAGGTGCCAAATTACCAGACTTTTGACTAATACTTTCATCATAGAAGTTGTCAGAGTCTCTCATAAAATCACTAAAACTTTGTTGTAAGTCTTTTAATACGTTTGCCCTTTTTTCTGCTATATCCGCAAATATTTCATCACTATCTTCTAATATAGTTTTACTGTCCTTTATTTTTGCATGGACTAGTTTTCCCATTGTTTGAATATTTTCAGCAACATCAATTATACCATCATTCAGTTTATCTCTAAGAGATGTATTCAACTTATATTCAAAATCTTTTGCTTGTTGTGCCATCCAATCTTTTAGATTTTCCTTTGATCCAAAAACAGAACTAAAAGATCTTTTCAAAACAGTTACAAAACCTAAGCCATTAGCAAGGTCTTCTGCTTTTTCATTTGTTATTCTATCATAAGAAGCAATCAGGTTTTCTGTTAATGTTGTTATTTGTTTTTTAGTTTTTCCCTCTTGCTTATTTAATGTCTCTTTAATTTCGTTTCTAAATTCTTGATCATAAAGCCATTGTTTTTCACGTAGCTCTAAACTGTGATTTATTTTTCCATTGATCGTCCTCGATGTAGAAAGATTATTTGCAATCTTTAGATATGGGGCTTTTCCACCTGTAATGTTATCACTTATGTATTTTCGAATGTTGATATAACCACTTTGCTTTTCATAGCCATCTAATTCCATTTTTGCTGACACTGCAAATACATTAGGCTCTTGAATTCCCTTTTTTATCGCATTTTCAATTACTCCATTGATATTAGTAACTAAGTCATCTGGTTCCATAAGGTCTTTTTGTTGTAACACAAAAATAATTTTCCTTCTCCACTCTTCATTAATAAAATCAAAAAACTCCCATGATGATTGGCGATAAGGATTTTTAGCTTCAAATACAAAAACAATCAAGTCGGCATGAGGAATAAATTTTTCAGTTATTTCTTGATGATGATCTACAATAGTATTTGTTCCTGGAGTATCTACTATTGCAATTTCCTTTAATATTTCTATAGGATGAGTGATTCTCTTCAGATGAGGATTTATTTCTGTAATTGTCTCTTCTTCACCGTATGTAATCAGCTGTATAGTATCAGTCATAGGATGTGCAGCAACTTTACATATATCTTTACCTGCTTTCAATAATGCATTGACAAAGCTACTTTTACCAGCCTTTACCTCTCCAACTATTACAAAAGTAAATGGAGCACCGAGCCGATCGAGTACATCTTTTACCGTATTTGCTAAATCATCATTCTTGATAGATAGTGTTAATTTATACAATTTCTGTATTACACTTTCTGTTGCTTGAGAAAGTGATAGTAGTTTTGGATCGATAATGTTTTGCATTAACTTTAGGTTTAATTTAGATTAATGTTATAATTTAACGTTACTCCTTTCAAAATATAAAATTAGGTTATATCTTTGCATTTATCAATGAACGTATGACCAATAAGTCTACGTTATAATACGAACTAAAATAACAATTATGGCACAATATACAAGAATTGAAGTTGTAACTAAAATGAAAGAACAAGGAATGGTTCCACTATTTTATAGTTCTGACATTAACTTATCTAAAGAAATAATTAAGGCTTGTTATAACGGAGGAGCAAGACTTTTAGAATTTACTAATAGAGGGGATTTTGCGCACGAAATTTTTGGAGAACTGAATAAGTTTGCATTAAAAAACCTTCCCGGAATGATTTTAGGCGTTGGTTCTGTAACTGATAGTGCTACTGCTTCACTTTATATGCAATTGGGTGCAAATTTTATAGTCACTCCGTGTCTTAGAGAAGATATCGCTATTGTATGCAATAGAAAAAAAGTAGCATTTATGCCAGGATGTGGAACTTTGACAGAAATTGGTAGAGCAGAAGAATTGGGATGTGAAGTAACAAAATTATTTCCAGGAAATATCTATGGCCCAGGTTTTATCAAAGCAATAAAAGGTCCTCAACCTTGGACGAGTATCATGCCTACTGGTGGAGTTACATTAGAAAAACAAAATCTTTCTGACTGGTTAAATGCTGGTGCAATCTGTGTTGGACTAGGATCAGCATTAATATCAAAAGACATCATTAAAAATAAAGATTATACCCAATTAGAAAAAAGAGTTGGTGATACATTGACTATTATTAAAGAGATTAGAAACTAAAACAGTGCTTTTGTTTACTTGTTACTTAAATGACCATTAAGTTGCATCCTCGAATATCCGAATCATCTATTCTACCTAAAACTTCAAAAGATCCATCTTCATAAACCTTTCCTAAGTCTTGTGTTTCAATAAATGCACAAGAATCAATATTTGCTAAA
>JAZGFO010000003.1:0-20610 GCA_036479655.1 Saprospiraceae bacterium | reverse complement strand
TTTCCATTTTTGTCTCCAACTTCAATTCATTTGGTATATAGAAAAATATTGGGTGAGAAAACCCTAAAGTCAACTCTAATAAATTTCCAGTATTACCAGCTCTATAACCGACACCGACTAATTCCATTTCTTTAGTATATCCTTCAGAAACTCCAATTACCATATTATTAACCAGAGATCTAAATAACCCATGGATAGACTTATGTCTTAACTGATCTGTTGGTCTTGAAATAACGGCAGTACCATCATTAATTTCCATTGTCAAATCAGCATCAATTTGCTGTGTCAATTCACCTTTGGCTCCTTTAACTGTAACAACATTTGACTTGTCAATTGTTATCGTCACACCTGCAGGTATTGCAATTGGTTCTTTACCTATTCTAGACATTGATATTAATTTTATTTATTTTTAGTAAACGTAGCAAAGTAATTCACCACCTACATTTGCATTTCTTGCTTGCTTATCAGTCATCAGACCTTTAGAAGTAGAAATAATAGCTATACCTAAGCCATTTATTATTCTCGGTAACTCATTAGCTGCCGAGTACTTACGTAATCCTGGCTTACTAATTCTACCTAATTTTCTAATCACAGGAACTTTCGTATCTTGATCATATTTAATTGCTATTCTTATAACACCTCCTTTGCCTTCACTATCATCAAATTTATACTTCAAAATATATCCTTGATCGTATAAAATTTCTGTAAGTCTTTGTTTCATCTTAGATGAAGGAATTACACAAGTTCGGTGACCTGCTTTCTGTGCATTTCTTATTCTTGTAAGAAAATCTGCTATTGGATCAGTAGTTATCATAAACTTTTTCTTTTACTATTATATATTACCAACTGGCTTTAGTTACACCAGGAATCAATCCATTAAGTGCCATTTGTCTAAATGTTACTCTATTGATTCCAAATTTCCTCATGTATCCCTTCGGTCTACCGGTCAATCTACATCTATTATGCAATCTTACTGCACATGAATTTTTAGGAAGTTTATCAAGCGCTTCCCAGTCACCTTCTTTTTTCAATTTTGCTCTAAGATCTGCATATTTAGCAACCATCTTTTGCCTTTTTACTTCTCTCGCTATTAGTGCTTTCCTTGCCATAATCTATTAGTTATTCTGATTTTTAAAAGGCATTCCTAACGCTTTCAAAAGTGCCAATGCTTCAGCATCAGTTTTTGCAGACGTTACAAATGTTAAATCCATTCCTGTTATTTTACTAACTTGATCTAAAACAATTTCTGGAAATATTATTTGTTCTTTAATTCCTAAAGAATAATTTCCTCTACCATCAAAGCTTTTATCACTTATCCCTCTAAAATCTCTAACTCGTGGTAGTGTAATAGAAATAAATCTGTCAAGGAATTCATACATTTTCACATCTCTCAATGTTACTCTAGCTGCAATTGGCATTCCTTCTCTCAACTTAAAATTAGATACTGACTTACGCGCTAAAATTGATACCGCTTTTTGTCCAGCAATCATTGACATTTCTTTTAGTGCATTATCCACTAATTTTTTGTCTTGTGTTGCATCACCAACTCCTTGATTGATACATATCTTTTCTAATCTAGGTATTTGCATTGGTGATTTATACCCAAATTGCTCTTGCAATTTAGCTATAACCTCATCTTTATACTTCGTTTTTAATCTTGGTTTGTTACTCATTATTTGATAGTTTCTCCAGATTTTTTTGAATATCTTACACTTTTACCATCTTCAATTCTGTAACCTACTCTTGTAGGGTTTCCAGATTTAAGATCTAAAAATGCAAGGTTTGATATATTAATCGGTAATGATATTTCATTAATACCACCTGGATTATCATTAGTTGGCTTAGTATGCTTTTTTGCTAAGTTTACTCCTTCAACTATTGCTTTACCAGTTTTTGCATGTATTTCAAGTACATTGCCTTTAGTTCCTTTATAAGAACCAGCAATTACCACTACATTATCACCCTTCTTTATCTTAAATTTAGGTGCAAATCTTTTTTTACTCATGTCTAAAAATTTCTAAATCTACAATTAAAGTACTTCAGGCGCTAGAGAAACTATTTTCATATAATCTGAATCTCTTAGTTCTCTAGCAACAGGTCCAAATATTCTTGTTCCTCTTGGATCACCACCTTCATTTAATAAAACTACGGCATTGTCATCAAACCTGATGTAAGATCCGTCATTTCTTCTTAACTCTTTCTTAGTTCTAACTATTACTGCTTTAGTAACAGTTCCTTTTTTTATTCCTCCCGGATTAGCATGTTTAACAGTTACTACTATCACGTCTCCAACAGAAGCATATCTTCTCTTAGACCCTCCTAATACTCTTATACAAAGTACTTCTTTGGCACCGCTGTTATCAGCTACTTTTAATCTAGATTCTTGTTGTATCATTACAATTATTCTTTATAGCGAATTAATAACTATTTAGCTTTGATTAATATTTCCACAAGTCTCCATCTCTTTTTCTTACTTAGAGGTCGAGTTTCCATGATTCTAACTTTATCACCTTCTTTACACTCATTCTTTTCATCATGAGCGGTGAATTTCTTAGACTTTTTCATGAACTTGCCATAAATTGGGTGTTTAATTTTTCTTTCTACAAGTACAGTTATGGTTTTATCCATTTTATCACTTGTTACTACACCTACTCTCTGTTTACGTAATGCTCTTTCAGTCATTGCTTATATTATTTAAAGCTAAATTATTTTCTTCTAAATCTGATTTTCGATCTTTTTGCTACCTCTTCAGGAGTCAACACAGCTACCTCTCTACCTCTTAACTCTGTATGCATTCTAGCAATATCTCTTCTTATGTCACGTAGTAACAAAGGATTTTCCAATCCGTTGATCGCATGATCAAACTTTAATTTTTTGTACTGAGCTTGTGTCTCAGTCAATTCGTTCTGTAAGTCTTCAAGAGAAAACTCTTGTAACTCAATAAATTTCTTTGATGCCATTATATATACATTAAAGTGATTATACTAAAATTAAGCAAAATCTCTTCTTATTAAAAATTTTGTCTTTACTGGTAATTTTTGTGCCGCCAATCTCAATGCCTCTTTCGCAACATCTACTGGGACTCCATCCATTTCAAACATAATAGTTCCTGGTTTGATCGCTGCAACCCAATGGTCTAATGCTCCCTTACCTTTACCCATTCTTACCTCTAAAGGCTTTGCTGTTATCGGTTTGTCCGGAAATATTCTAATCCAAACTTTCCCCTCTCTTTTCATATACCTCGTCATTGCTATCCTAGCAGCTTCTATTTGTCTATTTGTTATAAACGATTCTTCTAAGGATTTCAAAGCAAACGACCCGAAAGATATAGTACTGCCTCTATGAGCAAGACCTCTAATTCTACCCTTCTGCTGTTTTCGGTATTTTGTTCTTTTTGGTTGTAACATCTTGTACTACTTTATAATAACTATCAATTCTAAATAGTTCAGAAATTGATGTGTTAAATTAATTTATCTTCTTCTATCTCCTCCTCGACCTCTTCTATCATTACCTCTTCTATCTCCACCTCGTCCTCCTTTCTTCTTATCTACTCCTACATTTGGAGACAAGTCTCTTTTTCCTAAAACTTCCCCTTTACAAATCCACACTTTTATACCAATTTTACCATAAACAGTAAGTGCTTCTTGTAGTGAATAGTCTATATCTGCTCTGAAAGTATGCAGTGGAGTTCTTCCATCTTTATACTCTTCACTTCTTGCCATTTCTGCTCCATTCAATCTTCCACTAATTCTTATTTTTATTCCTTCTGCTCCAGATCTCATTGTAGATTGAATAGACATTTTTATTGCCCTTCTGTAATTAATTCTAGATTCAATTTGTTTTGCAATTGATTCACCTACAATAGCTGCATCCAATTCTGGCTTTCTTATTTCTACAATATTGATTTGAATTTCAGAACCAGTCAATTTTTTTAACTCTTCTTTAATTCTATCTACTTCTGATCCTCCTTTACCAATAATAATACCAGGTCTAGATGTATGAATTGTTACAGTAACTCTCTTAAGCGTTCTTTCTATAATAATTCTAGCTATACCGCCTTTAGTAATTCTGGCTTTTAAGTATCTTCTTATTTTTTCATCTTGCACAACTTTGTCTGCAAAATTTTTGCCACCATACCAATTAGAATCCCATCCTCTGATGATTCCTAATCTATTACCTATTGGATTTGTCTTTTGACCCATTTCTATTTCTTAAGATTGTTCTTCAGTTACTTTCTCAATTGCTACAGTGTTTTCAACAACTATAGTTACATGATTTTGTCTTTTTCTAATTCTATGTGCTCTACCATGCGGAGCAGGCCTGAATCTTTTCAGCATTGTACCTTCATCAACGAATGCTGTTTTAATTTTAAGCCCATAATCAGCGGCACTATATACCATGTCGCCTTTATTTTCCCAATTTGAAACAGCAGATAACACTACCTTTTCTAACCAAATAGATGCTTCCTTATTTGTAAATTTCAACAAATTTAAGGCTTCATCAACTGATTTTCCTCTGATGTTATCAACCACGATTCTCATCTTTCGAGGAGACATCGGACAATTTTTTAGTTTTGCAACAGCTTCCATGCTATTAATTTTTTTTCTTTAGAATTTATTTCTTACTTCCGTGCCCTTTAAAGGTTCTCGTAGGAGAAAATTCACCAAGTTTATGACCTACCATATTTTCAGTTACGAATACAGGTACGAATGTTTTTCCATTATGAACTGCAATCGTCAATCCTACCATACCAGGAATGATCATTGAAGATCTTGACCATGTTTTTATTACAGACTTCCTTTCTGAAGCTTGAGCTTTTTCCACCTTCGTTAAAAGTTTGTGAAAAATATACGGTCCTTTTTTTATTGATCTAGCCATTATTTATATACTTAATGCTAATTATTATTTTTTCTTTCTCCTAGTAACAATAAGCTTACTAGATGCTTTATTTACGTTTCTTGTCTTCTGACCTTTAGCCATTATACCAGTTCTTGATCTTGGATGACCACCTGAAGATCTTCCTTCTCCTCCTCCCATTGGGTGATCCACTGGATTCATTGCTACCCCTCTTACTCTTGGTCTTCTACCTAACCATCTCTTTCTACCTGCTTTACCCAACACTTGTAGTCCATGATCTGGATTACTTGTTGATCCTATAGTAGCTCTACATGTCAAAAGAATTCTTCTAACTTCACCAGAAGGCAATTTAATAATTGCATACTTACCTTCTCGTCCCATCAACATTCCATAAGTACCCGCTGATCTTGCAAGTGCAGCTCCTTTACCAGGTGCCATTTCAATTGCATGAATAGAAGCTCCTAAAGGAATGTCTTTTAAAAACATTGTATTCCCTACTTCAGGCGTAGCTTTTTCTCCAGAGATAATTTCCATACCTACCATCAATTTATCAGGTGCTACTATGTATCTCTTTTCACCATCAGCATAAGCCAACAAAGCAATATACGCTGTTCTATTAGGATCGTATTCTATAGATTTCACTCTAGCTGGAATACCATCTTTATTTCTTTTGAAGTCTATTACTCTATACTTCTTTTTGTGTCCACCACCAATATGTCTCATGGTCATTTTTCCATCATGGTTTCTACCACCCGTTCTTCTCTTACCGCTAGTAAGACTTTTCTCAGGTTTACTTGTAGTTACCTCTGAGTACATATTACCTACTCTGGTTCTTGTTCCAGGAGTTATAGGATTATACTTTTTTATTGGCATGTCTTTGTCTTTTTACTTGACTTTAATCAATTTACAGATCTCCGAAAAAATCTATTTCATCTCCTTCAGAAAGAGTTACAATTGCTTTTTTGTAACCGCTAACTCTTCCTTTTAAAACACCAGCTCTGGTATTTCGTGTTTTTGCTTTAGCAGGCATGTTTATCGTATTTACAGATTTAACTGTAATTTCCGGATACATTGTCTCTATCGCTCCTTTGATCTCTATCTTATTTGAGTTTCTCGCAACAACAAAGCTGTATTGAGATAATCCATTCGATAATAATTCTGATTTTTCAGAAATGATCGGTTTTATTAGTATATTCTTAGCCATCTTCTTTTATTTATTTGGCGTACAAATCTTTTAATTTCGTAACTGCTCCTTCTGCAATAATCACTTTATTAGCATTAAGTATTTGATAAGTATTTACTTCATCTACACTTACAACTTGTGTTTTTTGTATATTTCTACTCGAAACATAAACATTAGGATTATGAGCAGAAGTTATAAACAGTGACTTCTCTCCAATCAAATTAAGGTTTGAAATCACATTTAAAAAATCTTTAGTTTTTGGTGCATCAAAATTAAAATCTTCAATTACACTTAAACTACCCTCTCCTACTTTATGAGAAAACGCTGACGCTCTAGCTAATGCCTTCACTTTTTTATTCAGCTTAATATCATAACTTCTTGGTCTCGGTCCAAACATTCTTCCTCCTCCTCTAAAAATTCCAGATTTCAATGATCCAGCTCTTGCTGTACCTGTACCTTTTTGTTTTTTAATTTTTCTTGTCGAAGCCCTTATCTCTCCTTTTTCTTTCGCTTTGTGCGTACCTTGTCTTTGTGCTGCATTATACTGCTTCACTGCAAGATAAACCACATGTTGGTTTGGCTCTACACCAAAAACATTCTCTGGCAAATCTACAGATTTCCCTGTTGTCTTACCTTTGATATTTATTACATCTAATTTCATCGTCCTTATTATTTTTCGATTACTACAATAGAACCCTTATGCCCCGGTATAGCACCTTTAATTAATAATAGATTTTTATCTTCCAGAATTCTAACAACCTCAAGGTTCTTTACCGTAACTCTGTCACATCCCATTCTACCTGCCATTCTCATTCCTTTCACTACTTTCGCAGGATAAGAAGCGGCTCCAATAGAACCTGGCGCTCTCAATCTGTTATGTTGACCGTGAGTTGCATCTCCAACTCCTCTAAAGTTATATCTTTTCACAACACCTTGAAACCCTTTTCCTTTAGATCTTCCGACAGCTCTCACAACGTCACCTTCTTCAAAGATTTCTGACACAGTTATTGTATCTCCCAAAACCTTCTCTAAAGTACAGTCTCTAAATTCAATAGACTTTCTTTTTGGAGTCGCTCCAGCTTTATCATAATGCCCTATTAAAGCATTTGATGTGTTCTTAGCTTTCGCATCGCCAACACTTAACTGAAGTGCGTAATAACCATCTGTATCCTCAGTCTTAACTTGAGTTACAGTATTAGGCTTCGCTTCCACTATGGTACAACTGATATTCCTTCCATCTTCATTGAAGATACTCGTCATACCAATTTTTCTACCTATTATTCCGTTCATATTATAGGTTTTATAATATATATAATTACAATTAATGAATCCGATAACAATTAATCACTAAAGGATTCTATGTAAATTTATTTCTAAAAAAAATGAATTATGTCAATTTGACTTGGATATCTACACCACTAGGAAGTTCTAGTTTAGACAAAGCGTCTACAGTTTTCTGAGTAGGTGTAAATATTTCTATTAGCCTTTTGTGCGTTTTGATTTGAAACTGCTCCCTAGACTTCTTATTTACATGCGGTGATCGCAAGACTGTAAAGACTTCTCTTTTTGTTGGCAGCGGAATCGGACCAGAAACTACAGCTCCGCTATTTCTAACCGTCTTAACGATTTTCTCCGTACTTTTATCGACCAAATTATGGTCATACGAGCGAAGTTTGATTCTTATTTTTTGATTCATAACTCTTTAAAATATTATTATTCTTAAATACTAAATTTCTTTAGCGGCTGCAAAAGTACAACCTTTAATTTAATTAATCTAATTATTAGATAATTAAAATAAGTTTTTTGAAAACAAATCCAAAAAAACTTATTCTTTCTATCTTATTTTTCTTTCACTTCTCCTTTAGCCTCAGCTACTATCGCTTCTGCAATAGCTTTCGGTGCTGGTGCAAAGTGTGAAAATTCCATTGTACTATTTGCTCTTCCTGATGTTATTGTTCTCAACTGAGTAACATAACCAAACATTTCTGAAAGTGGCACATCGGCAGAAATACTTACTGCTCCACCTGATCTTGGCTCTTGCCCTTTTGGCAAACCTCTTCTTCTGTTTAAATCTCCAATTACTGATCCTGTATATTCTTCAGGACTAATTACTTCTAATTTCATAATTGGTTCAAGTAATACTGGCTTAGACTTTGCTGCTGCAGCTCTAAATCCTTCTTTAGCACACAATTCAAAAGCAATAGGTTTTGAATCGACTGCGTGTGTATTACCATCATAGATCTTCACTCTCATGCTATCTATACTATATCCAGCAACTACACCATTATCCATCATAGCATTAAATCCCTTGATAATAGAAGGGAAAAATTCTTTAGGAATTGATCCTCCTACAATCTTGTTTACAAACTGTAATCTTGTTTTTCCAGATTTAAATTCATCAGAATCTAAAAATTCTTGATCTGCAGGTCCTAATTCAAAAGACATTTGAGCAAAAAGTCCAGATCCCCCAGATTGTTTTTTCAACTTTTCTGTATGATCCACCATTCTTGTTAAAGCCTCTTTGTAAGTTACTTGAGGTGCTCCTTGGCTACAATCAACTTTAAATTCTCTTTTCAATCTATCGATAATGATTTCAAGGTGAAGTTCACCCATTCCACTAATAATAGTTTGATTTGTATTTTCGTCATATCTTACTTTAAAAGTCGGATCTTCTTCTGCTAATTTAGATAAAGCCATTCCTAATTTATCAAGATCTTTTTGAGATTTAGGTTCAACAGCTACTCCAATTACTGGATCAGGGAACACCATACTCTCTAATACAATAGGTGCATTTTCAGCGCAAAGTGTATCTCCTGTACGAATATCTTTAAATCCAACTCCTGCAGCAATATCTCCAGCTTGAACATTATCAATTGCATTTTGCTTGTTAGAATGCATTTGGTACAATCTAGATATTCTATCTTTCTTACCAGACCTTGTATTCAATATGTATGATCCTGCATCTAATTGTCCAGAATAAACTCTAAAGAATGCCAATCGACCTACGTAAGGATCTGTTGCAATCTTAAACGCTAAAGCACAGAAAGGCTCATCAATAGATGGTTTCCTAGTTATATCTTCTTCTGTATCAGGGTTAGTACCTTGTACAGCA
Organism: Saprospiraceae bacterium; assembly: GCA_036479655.1. Lineage (GTDB taxonomy): Bacteria > Bacteroidota > Bacteroidia > Chitinophagales > Saprospiraceae > CAJXUU01. The sequence continues at coordinate 11,458 of JAZGFO010000003.1, read as the reverse complement.
TCAATATCTACAGGCGAAGGCAAAAATGCACAAACTGCATCAAGTACCGCTTGAACTCCTTTATTTTTAAAAGCAGATCCACACATCATTGGCACAAATTTGCTATCCAATACTGCTCCTCTTACTGCATTAATCATTTCTTCCTCTGTGATACTATCTGGATCTTCAAAATATTTTTCCATTAAAGTATCGTCATATTCTGCAATAGATTCTAACAATTTTTCTCTCCATTCTGCAACTACATCTACTAAATCATCTGGTACAGGAATTTCTTCATAGCTCATTCCCATATCTTCTTCATTCCAAACAATTGCTTTTCCAGTAATAAGATCTACAACTCCTTTAAAAGTTTCTTCTGCACCAATAGGTACTTGCAATGGAATAGCTAAAGTTCCTAATTTGGATTTAACGTCATTTACTACATTAAAAAAGTCAGCACCAGATCTGTCCATTTTATTTACAAATCCAATTCTTGGTACTTTATAATTATCAGCCAATCTCCAATTCGTCTCAGACTGAGGCTCAACACCAGATACCGCACAGAACAAAAATACTAAACCATCAAGAACTCTCAATGATCTATTAACTTCTACCGTAAAATCTACGTGACCAGGAGTATCGATGATATTCATCGGATAATCTTCATCTTTCCAATTCCAATTGGTTTTAGTCGCAGCAGAAGTAATTGTGATACCTCTTTCTTGCTCTTGTTCCATCCAGTCCATTGTAGCTGCTCCATCATGAACTTCACCAATTTTGTGACTCATTCCTGTGTAGTACAATACTCTTTCTGTAGTTGTTGTCTTTCCTGCATCAATGTGTGCAGCAATACCTATATTTCTAGTATATTTTAAATCTCTTGCCATTATTAAGCTAATGTAATATTATTATTAAATTGTTAAATCCTTAAGCTTCAAAGTATAAATCTAATTAGACTCTAAAGTGCGCAAATGCTCTGTTTGATTCAGCCATTTTATGCGTATCTTCTCTTCTTTTCACTGAAGCTCCTTCTCCTTTACTTGCTGCAATCAACTCTGCAGCTAATTTTTCTGCCATTCCTTTACCACTTCTTGCTCTAGAAAACCTAACTAACCATTTCATCCCAATAGAAAGCTTTCTGCTTGCTCTTATTTCTGTAGGAATCTGAAAAGTTGCTCCTCCGATTCTTCTTGATCTTACTTCTACTCCTGGCATGGCATTATTAATCGCATCTTTCCACACTTTATGTGGCTCTTCACCAGTTCTTTCTTCAATTTTGTCCATCGCGTCGTAAAATATTTTAAATGCAGTACTTTTCTTTCCTGACATCATCATGTTATTTACAAACTGAGTAACCATTATATCATTGAACCTTGGATCTGGTTGGATGACTCTCTTTTTTGGCTTTCTTTTTCTCATTTCTTTCTATCTATCTGATAAATGAATATTATTATTTCTTCGGTTTTTTAGCTCCGTACTTAGATCTACTTTGAGTTCTATCTGCTACACCTGCAGTATCGAGTGCTCCCCTTACTATAGTGTATCTAACTCCAGGAAGATCTTTCACTCTACCACCTCTTATCAAGACGATTGAGTGTTCTTGAAGATTGTGTCCTTCACCTGGGATATAAGCAATTACTTCTATCCCATTAGTAAGTCTAATCTTAGCTACTTTTCTAAGTGCTGAGTTAGGCTTTTTTGGTGTAGTAGTGTATACTCTTGTACAAACTCCTCTTTTTTGTGGACATGAATCAAGCGCTCTAGATTTACTCTTAACGATTACTTTCTTTCTTCCTTTCTTTACTAACTGATTAATAGTTGGCATATGGTACCTTATTTATCTTTAAATATATTACAAAATAGTGTTTTCACACTAGGCTTCCTCAAAAGCGAGTGCAAATGTAAGACATATTTATGAATTTTCAAACATCAAATGTCTCATTTCTTAAAATTATTAATGGATTTCATTTTACACCGTCAATAAGGCGATGATATGCAACATTACAAAGCAGCAATTGTTCCAACAATATAGACTATTACAAAACATTCTTGAACATTGCCCACAAAACTCAGAATTAAAACCAGACAATCAGTTTCGTATTATAGTTAATCATAATGTGAATAACTATTAAAAAAAAATAAAAATAAAGTAAATATCAGATTTCTGTGTTAGACAAAACTAATTGAATTGACATTAATTATCACTCTACGTATTCTTTTCTAAAAACTAATGCATAATAAGTGTCGTCCAATTTGATATATCCTTGATCATAACAAAACATATAAACCCTACCTGCTTTTGTCTCATATATATTGGTATGGTAGCCAAAATTGAAGCCAGCAGTCAATAATTTCTCTTTTTTTATTTTAGTTTTTCCAGTTGGGTTAAATGCAGCCAATATTCGTCTATTCCCTCGAAGAATGCGATTAATCTTTGTTACAAAATTATTAGCATCTCTATTCAGAGTATTATTATAGGCAGTGCGACAATCATCACAACAAAATTTTTTATCAGATCTTCCTCTTACAGGATCTTCACATTGAAGGCACTTTCTAAGTACTGAATTTTTCATTTATTATCATTTTGTCGTTTACCTATTATCCCATATTATTAAAGATATTTTGCACATCTTCATCATCTTCTAACTTATCTAAAAGTTTTTCAATATCTACCATTTGCTCATCAGTAAACTCTACTGGACTTGTCGGTAATCTTTGTAAATCTGCTTTGGCAACTTTTATACCTTTTTCTTCAAAAGCAGTATTCAGTGATCCAAAATCAGTATAAGGGGCATATGCATAAACAGTTTCCCCATCTTCTTCCATTCGTTCTAACCCATGGTCAATCATCTCAAATTCAAATTCTTCAATATTGAAATCTTCTGGTTTTTCAAATTCAATGACTGCTTTTCTATTAAACATATAATCTAGTGACCCAGTAGGCACAAGAGCTCCCCCCAGTTTACTAAAATAAGATTTCACATTTGCTACTGTTCTTGTTGTATTATCAGTCGCACATTCTACTACTACCAATACACCATGAGGCCCTTTACCTTCGTATAATACTTCTGTAAAATTTTGTGCATCTTTTCCCAATGCTCTTTTAATAGCTGCTTCAATATTTGCCTTCGGCATATTTTGGGCTTTAGCATTTTGAATTGCTACTCTTAAAGCTGAATTCATGTCTGGATCTCCACCTCCTTCCTTAGCTGCTATTTGAACTGCCTTAGCCAATTTGGGAAATATTCTTGACATATTACCCCATCTTTTCTCTTTTGCGGCTCTTCTATATTCAAATGCTCTTCCCATTTTATCTATTTTTATTTATCAAAATATTATTATTTGTAATACTGCTTATTGTTCAAAAACAAAACTAACAATATTCGCCCCCATTCTTAATGCTTTTATCCTTAAATTTTCTGGATCTTTATGAACTTCCTGGTCTTCCCAACCATCTCCCAAATCAGATTCGTAGCTATAATAGCATAATAGTCTTCCTTCTAATACTAATCCAAAACCTTGAGCAGGTTTATCGTCATGTTTATGAATTTTTGGCAGACCGTTTTCAAAATCGTATTTTTGATGGTATATTTTATGTTGAAATGGTAACTCAACAAATTCCAAATCTGGAAATACTTTTTTCATCGCTAATCTTACATATGGATCCATACCAAAATTGTCATCAATATGGAGAAACCCTCCTGCGATAAGATAATTTCGAAGATTTTCAGCTTCTGCATCAGAAAACATTACGTTTCCGTGACCAGTCATGTGCAATAATGGAAAATTGTATATATCTATACTGCCTACCTCAACTGTTGCATATTCCGGATCAAAATTAGTCTCTAAAAATTTATTGCAAAAAAGTGCTAAATTGTTAAGTGATGTAGGATTGGCATACCAATCACCACCACCATTATACTTAAGTAGCGCCAATTGCAAACTAGGTTTTTCACTATCAACTATTGCAAAAGAAGTGAATACTAATGCTGCGAAAATAAATATGTGTTTTTTTAACTTCATGTTTTGCAAATATATAAATTATATGAGTAGTAATTACTAAACGTTTAAATATACATACAGACAACGTAAATAGCTACTATTAAGTTTCGCTAATAATATAGGTACTTTAGTATATGTAGCCACTATAAATTTAAGATATGACAGGCAATTAATCCTGCTGTCTCTGTTCGTAGTCTAGAATCCCCAAGTGAGACTTCTTTCCAATTGTCATTAATAGCAGTTGCAACTTCTACTTTTGTAAAATCTCCTTCTGGGCCTATTAAAACTATAGCATCAGATTCACTCTTATACAATTTATTTAGTTTTGCATCGGGATCCATACAATGGGCAACAAACTTCTGATCAACTATGTCAGTTGATTTTAGTAGTTTGGTAAGTGGCATTAAAGGATGCAATTTAGGTTTATAAAGATTTTTGGATTGTTTCATTGCAGAAACAATTATTTTTTCTAAGCGACTTGGTTTGATTATTTTACGCTCTGATCGTGCACTTAAAAAAGGAAAAATGTCCGTAATTCCAATTTCAGTTGCTTTTTCTAAAAACCATTCAAAGCGATCAATATTTTTGGTAGGAGCAATTGCTATCTGCCTTTTGTGAGCCAATGATTGTTGTGATATAGTTTTGTTAATAGTTAATACAACTTCTTTCTTTGAAATATTATCTACTTGTGCTTCAAAGAGTGCCCCTGCCCCATTGGTAACATATACGACATCATTAATTTTTTTACGCAATACTTTTGCACAATGAAGGTACTGATCATCAGAGAGTATCGCAGTTTTGTCACCAAAGTCTGTTGTATAGTAAATTATCATTTTTATTCCTCTTCATCTGGCGCCATTGCTAAATAGCCCTTTTCGTTAAGTGTATTAAACCACTTTATCACTTTTTTCATATCGCTAATATATACTCTATCGACATCATAATCTGGTACTATGTCAGAAAAATAGTCTACTATTTTTTCTTTAGATTCCTTAACACTGACAGGAGGATTCTCCTTTATTTGATCAAGCATTCTTTCAAAAATGACACTCAACTCTATCGAGTCCAAATCTGTATAAATTGCAACGGTCTCCATTGGGGTAAATTGATGTTTTCGTAATGTACAAAACTTAGTCTTACCACTGTCTAAGTCTGCTACCAATAAGCCATTGCCTCTTGTGCTTATCATTTTATATAGTCCAGGAAGGCCACTAACTGCCATTATATCTTTTAAATTCATGTGTATTATATTTTTGTATGCTATACGAACGGCAAATATATTAAGATATTTATTCCGATGACAATATATGATACTAAATTGAAAATTATTTTATTTTTAAAGTTTGAAACTACAATTATTATCAAAAATCTACTGTTAAATCAAATTAGAAAAATCGTCTTGTTTATCTATTATCTTGGCTAATAAACTATAGCTAAAACTAATATTGTACTATAATATTAAAACGGAAAATTAACATAAAATAATTAATAGTGTTTAAATATTTACAGGTATTTCCTTATTAAAATCGGCAATAAATATAAATCACACAGTAGTGCTCCAAATAGTGTAACACTAATCAACAATCCTATTGTAACACTTGCTGGTTGATTACTAAATAACATAACCATAAAACCAAAGAATAGAATAATGGTAGTAAAAGCAATTGCTTTACCTGTTTCTAAAAATGTAATTTTAAGTGCTTCTTCTACTGTTACTCCCTTTTTTTTAGCTAACTTAAATTTACTTAAAAAATGAATTGTATCATCAACAGCAATACCAAAAACAACTGCAAAAACTACAGAGATGGCAGCATCCAATTGAATTCCTAAAAACCCAAGTAATGCTGCAGCGAATAATACAGGCATAAAGTTGGGAATTAATGCTATAAACATCATTTTTATGTTTTTAAAGAGTACGCCCATCAATAAGCTTACAAGCAATAACCCTAAAGTCAGCCCCCAGAGAAGATTCCCTCTTATGTGTTCGGCGTTTTTGTCCATCAAAAGACCCGTACCTGTTCTTTTGACATTTATTATACTTGTGTCAAGATTAGACAATACCCATTCATCAAGTATTATTCCTTCCGATTTTATACTTTCTGCACCAATGTCAGCTATTCTTGTCGATATCCTTGTCTTTGTTTTTGAGCTATTGACAAGGATACTCGAACCACCTTTTATCATCCTATTCACAATTGATTTAGACTTATTAAAATTTCTTTCAGAACTAGGGAATTTATATGCTTCATTGGTATTACCATTATTCATTCTTTCAATACTTTTATAGAGTGATGGTAGTCCGAATACTGATTTGAAATTTTTGTTTTCTGCTATTCTATCTTCTAATTGAGAAACTTCTGACAGCACACTGTAACTATCTGCTTTTAAAGTTGAATCTTTAACTGTTATTGCAAACTCTACCGGTCTAAATCCGCAAAAATTTTGCTCAAAAAAATTAAAATCATTTGTAATCTTAGCTTTCTTGGGCAAATTATTGGCGAGTTTATAATCCATTGTCACTTTACTTGTTCCTATAAAACACAGTGCAATAAAAAGGGTGCTGAATATAATTATTCTTTTTCTGTATAAAATTGTTTGGTGGTACCACCTATTTAAAAAAATGTCCCAAAAATCACTTTTTCTATTAACTTTAATAATTTGATTTTTATTAAAAAGGACAAGAACGCTTGTTGTTAAAAATAAAACTGTAATGTATGCTACGATAACTCCAAGAGCAGCATTGATTCCAAAATCTCTTATTGGACGGGCACTTGAAGTGAGCAAAGTAGCAAAACCAATCGCAGTAGTAATTGAAGTAAATAAAGTTGCCAAACCGATTTCCTTAATAGTTACTACCATTGCATCAGTATTACTATTCCCTTTTTTTAGCTCGTCCGTATATTTTGACATAATATGAACTACGTCTGAAGTGCCAACAATCAGCATTAACACTGGATACAATGCTGACATAACATTAAGTTCTCTACCAAACAGCCCTAATAACCCTAAAAAATATAATAAGCCAAGTCCTATTGATAGCAATGCTATAATAACACCAATTGGTTTTTTAAAAAAAAGTATTAAAATAAACGTTACTAATATCCCTGCTATTATTGTGGAAACAGATATTTCTTTTTGTTGTAATTCTATTAATTCTTTTTGAAAATATGCTCTGCCTAATAAATGTACATTTTGAAACTGAGGGTAGACATTTTTTAGGCTATCCAACGCTTCTAACATTTCTGTAGATTGTTTTAGTTTTATTGCTTCTATTGTCCTTGCTGTAATGGTAAGTGCAATTGCATTTTTATCAATAAAGCTATTGACAAAGCGACGGTCTTCTAATATTTGTTTCTTGTCTGCTTGGTATCTTTCTGGTGTATCTATATGAATTATTGGAATAGTATTAATACCAAAAGGTGTCTTGATGGGATAATCCATTGTGGTAAGAGATTGTACACTTGTAATATGTGGCAAGTCTCTTATTGCTAATGTAAATTGGTGAAAACGCTTTAAAAACTGTTGGTCAAATACGGTTGGTTTATTCTCAATTGCAATCAGAAGAAAATTGTCATCTGATTCGAAGTCAGAGATAAAGTCTTGATAGAAAGTAAGATCAGGATCATTTTCTGGAAAAAATTGTTCGAAATCAAAACTAAACTTTATCTGATACATATAATATACACTTACTGGAATCAACAGCAAGAATAGTGCAATTATGTATTTGTTGTATCTTAAAAACATAATGCAAAGGTAAGCTCAATTAACTATAAATACTGATATTATCTGAGATCATTTTATGGTTTTTAGACGTTACTAAGTAGTTAAGTTAATGGAAGAACGATAACTTTTAAAAATGGGGTGCCAGCAAAAAAGTTGATTGAGCAATCTGACACCCCTGGGTTCAAGGAATAATATCTTTTGCATAATTCAATTCAACTATTCTGCCAAACATGTCATATTTTATGCACAAAAAATGAATATTGTAATATATATTTGCACTTATAACAAGCACTACATTATTGATTTTCAACCGTTTATATTTTACAAAGTCACATATAAAAATTGCGATTTAAAACAATCGATTAAATATTTTTGATAAAAATGAAGAAAAAACAACGTTTTGGCATAAAAGAAATTCATTCAATGGATGAATTTCTTAAAAATGACTATATTTTTGCAAACAGCACGATCCAAGAAATTGATTTTAGTAAAGTCAACATCAATTGGAAATCACTAGACATCGATCAAGCTATATTTTTAGGGTGTACATTGAAGAATCAAGACCAGATAGATATTATTGAATCAGGTGGAATAATATTTCCAAGTATCAAAAACCTATGTTATAAACCTTATCGGAGTAAATTGTACAATTGGCAAGAGTTATACAAAATTGCAAAAAGTGGCAATAGTGTTGATCTTGACATCTACAATCATTTTTCGGAGTACAAATATGCTCCACCTATGAAAGATGCACTATTACAACGAATCCATGACCATTGTATAGATGATGCTCTAAATGATTACTTAGGCACAGATAAGGATGGCAGCTACAATGTAAAATCGATAGGTATCATGGGAGGTCATGGCACAAAGCGAACTGATGAATACTATATAAAAGTAGCGAAAATTGCTCAAAAACTTACCCAACAAGGCTACTTAATAATGACTGGCGGTGGCCCAGGTATTATGGAGGCTGCCAATCTTGGCGGATACATGTCAAATTATTCTGAAAAAGAATTGGACGATGCATTGACAATTTTACAAAAATCTAATCACTATACAGAACCATTGTTTCATGAGACAGCAGTAGAAGTAATCGAAAAGTTTCCCAATGGTAAAGACACACTCGCTATTCCTACTTGGTTTTATGGGCATGAGCCAAGTAATTTATTTGCTAGTCATATTGCAAAATATTTTTCAAATAGTATAAGAGAAGATACTTTGTTAGCGTTAAGTATTCATGGAATATTATTTGCACCAGGAAGCGCGGGGACTACACAAGAAATATTTATGGATGCCGCTCAAAATCATTACACTACATTTACATATGCAAGTCCTATGATTTTTCTTGGTAAAAAAAGGTATAAAGAAGAGACCAATATATATCAGACGTTGTCCGATCTTGCAAAAGGAAAAACTTATGCTAGACTGATGCGACTTGTGGACAATGTAGATGATGCCGTAAAAGCGTTTGAAGAATTAAAACCAACAAAATAGAGATAGAACATTACAGGTCAGCGCAATATGCAACATGTAGAGGGTTCTATTAATATAGTAAATCAAAATAATATTTGAAAACAATAATAGATATAAAAATTTCACTGATTTTTTTGATGATAATGGCATTATCAAGGATAAATGCTCAAATGCATATCAAACCATTTGATGTATCAAAAAAAATAACTGTATTGTTTTCTACCGCAGATGGTCACTTGATATATGGTACAGAAAATGGAGAATTGGGATTCTATAATGGTCAAATATTTAGTCAAAAAAAACAATTTGAAGGTAGGATCAATAATATTGTAAAAATAAATAATCTTCTATATATATTGACAAGCAATGGTCTGTATGTAAAAACTGCTTATAATTATAAAGCTTTAACTGGAACAAATATAAATGTATTGGCACTATCTGATGATGCAAATATGCTTGTTGCAGCAAATGGAGTATATCATAAAGAAGGAAATAATTACATGCTGGACAAAGAGGATTTCTATTCCATAAATCATGTAACAAAGGCTAAGTTTTTAACTTTGAATAGTATTAAATATTTACATATTGACTATAAAATCTATAAAAAAGAAAAAAACTGGTCAGAAAACTTCATTAAAAATTCAGAAATCAATGTTTATGATTGGACAACATCACAGATGCTGATAGTTGATTCTACATCGTTAATCAATTACAACAAGGATGGATACATAGATACACTTTCGGTATTTGAAGGAAACAAAACTGCTAAATTGTTCAACATTAGCAGACAAAACGTCCTGCTTTGTTATGATGACAAGATTGCATTGGTAAATCTAAATCAAACAGTAAAAAATGACATATACAACATTAATACTGATCTAATCACTACAATAACCAAGGATAAATGGGATAATATATGGATAGCAGCCGGGACGTACATTTATCAATTTATCCCTACTAATAGTCTTTCAATCCCTCCAACTCTTTCTATAAAATCAATAAAAATAAATGGGGTGAGTCAACCCCTTAACAGCCCTATTAAATTAAAAAAAAATAAAAACGACTTACAGATTGGTTACCAAGGTGTGCACTTAACCTTCCCAAACGATATGAAATATGAGTCAAGAATAATATCCAAATCACTAAATAACAATCCAGCATGGTCAAAGCCGTCTATACAACCTTACTCAGAAATAAGAGGGCTATCAAATGGTAATTATTTATATGAAGTCAGGGCTAGCATAGATAGTAAGTATTACACTTATGCCAAACCAATAGAATTTTCTGTAAGTGACGATACAGGGTTCTGGATATTCTTGACTATTATACTTAGCGGACTTGCTATTCTTTTGACAGCGTTGTTTTTTAATGCAAAATATAAAAAACTAAAGCAGAAGTCTGAATCATTTAAAAAGCAGTTGATTCAAGAAAATAAAATGCTAACATTACAACAGTCAGCATTGCAATTGCAAATGAATCCCCATTTTATATTTAATGCATTAAATTCTATCCAAGGTTTGATTGCAAAAGAAGACAGTAAAAGTGCTCGCAAATACCTTCAAGAATTTTCATCTATGATGCGTAGTGTCCTTAATCAAAGTAGGTCTGTGTCTATAACATTAGAATCTGAGATAAAATACTTAGTTACTTATATGAGCTTAGAAAAAATGGCAAATAATGATGGCTTTGATTTTGAAATCTTAATAAGTCAGACAATAGAAGATAATTTAAAAATTCCAACAATGATAATCCAGCCATTTCTTGAAAATGCCATTATTCATGGTGTAAAAGGATTGTCAAAGAGACGTGGTAAAATATCGATGTCGATAGAAGATAAAGAGAGCTATATTCTATGTACAATTATAGACAATGGCAAAGGAAGAAAACAAAAAACAACTAACAAAATGCATAAATCTGTTGCATTGAAAGTAGTAAAAGAAAGATTAACACATCTTCTGGAAAACAAGGCATTGAATCCTATGAAATACACAGACTTGATAGACAATGAAGGTAACTCAATCGGTACAAAAGTTGAAATATGCTTGCCAATTTTAAATTAGAACAGTGATATTTACTTTGTAAAAAGAGAAATAATGAATAATCGAACAAACATTTAAAAGAGGATGAAATGGTCTTAGAAAAATGTTGGGATATTAATAGAAAGGTGATTGAATGTAAATAAATAAACAATCAAATCAATTTTCGAGTCTGAGCTGATGAAGTGACCGATACTAAAGACTATGATTGTGCTGATAAAGAGCTGTAGGGTATGATTATT
>JAZGFO010000002.1:0-7113 GCA_036479655.1 Saprospiraceae bacterium | reverse complement strand
TACAGAATCTACCTTAGAGGTTACAGAATCAGGAAATTACTTTTTAGAAGTTGTCAATGATAGTGGGTGTAGTAAAAATGAAGTTGTAAACATCAAGGTTAATAGTTCTCCTACCATGTCATTAGGTGACGATGTAGCAGGTTGTGACGGAGAGTCATTATCTTTAATTGCGATTTCTAATGCTTCCGTATTTGAATGGTCTGTCAACGGCACTATTTTGGTTGATGATACGATCGCTATACTTGCAGTTGATGATCCTGGGACTTATATCGCAACTGGGACAAATAGTGATAACTGTATGACGAGTGATACTGTTATTGTAGATTTTTATCCAGTACCTATCGTAGAGTTAGGTGATGCTCAGGTGTTTTGTGAAGGAGATGATCCATATACACTAAATGCAGGTGCAGGTAGTGATGCTTATACATGGTTAAAAAATGGTATAATAATTCCTCTCGAAGAAAATAATGAATTAGTAGTTACAGAGAGTGGTGTTTATACTGTACTTGCTCTAAATGGAGGTGAATGTGAAGTCTCTGACCAAGTAGAAATAATTTATAATGAACTGCCTGAAATTTTGGCAGGAGATGATCGAAATGTTTGTGAAGGTTTAACGACAAATTTATTAGCTTTTATCAATGCAGATAATTTTGAATGGACATATAATGGATTACCTATCGCTGACCAAAGTGATAATCCAGAAGTAAGTGAAGAAGGAATGTATATCCTTACCGGGACAAATGATAGTGGATGTAAGCGTTCTGATACAGTATTGGTAACTATTGTGATGCCTCCAATGATAGATCTCGGGGACGATAAGATTGGATGCATTGGCAGCGAAGTGCCTTTGTCAGTAGATAGCGTTGGGTTTGTAGGGTGGACATTCAATAATTCTTTAATAAGTAATAATGCTAGCATTAATGCCATTGACGCAGGTCAGTATGTGGTGAAAGTAATTGCAGCTTCTGGCTGTACAGGAACGGATACAATAAATATTGATTTTTCTCCTGGGCCTTCTTTAGAATTAGGAGATGATCAAAAATTATGTCAAGGAGATAGTTATACAATTGTAGCTAATACGACTGGAGATAATATTTCTTGGTATCTTGATGGAATAGAATTGACATCAGAGACAGAATTCGAGATTGAAGTGACTGCTTCTGGTATGTATTCTGCTATCGTAAGTGGCGGATCAGGTTGCGAAGTGGAGGATGAAGTTGAAGTAATCGTAAATGAATTGCCCATTGTCGATTTAGGTAACGATAAAGCAATATGTGATGGAGAATCAGTAGATATAGAATCTGGTATTGATAATGTTACTTATTTATGGACTTATGAAGGTGTGTTTTTCTCAGAAGAAGAAAACATTACGGCGATAGAGTCTGGTACATATAATCTTGTCGTAACAAACACTAATAACTGTACAGCTACTGACGAAATATTAATAAATGCGAACAATAGTCCTACAATAATGTTGAATGATAATTATGGTATTTGTGAAGGAGAAAGTGCAACAATTATTGCAGAAGGTAATGGAGATAATTTTATTTGGGTTGTGAATGGCGTAGAATTAAGTGAGAATGGTAATACTATTGTCGTTGATGAGGATGCTTCAGTTCTTGTAACTGTATTTAGTGTTGATGATTGTATGGCTACGGATAATACTACTGTTACAGCTGCATCGTCACCTACAGCAGATATTGGAGATGATATAACATTGTGTCCCGATGATGAAGTAACATTAGCAACGGGTAGCCAAGACGAATATCTATGGTCGTCAGGAGATACAACAGCTACTGTAACTATTGTTTCTACTATGCCAGATATGATGAGTACCGAAACGTATTCTGTGACAGTAACTAATAATGCAGGATGCACCGATAAAGATGAAGTAGAAATAACACTATTGCCAATAATTAATGGTACAATTTCAACTTCTGCAGCTGGAGTTTGTAATGGAGAACCGGTAGAGTTGACAGCTTTTGGAGGAGTGACATACGAATGGTTAGACCCTAATGGTACTTTGAGTGGTATTAGCAATGAAAAAGCAATTGCTGCACCTACAGAAACCACAACTTATCAAGTCATAGTTACCGATGATTGTCCTAATAATGAAGATATAGTAAGTATTGAGATAGAAGTGTTTGAAGCCAGTGAAGGGCTATCTGCAGGCGAAGATGATTGTGTTGTAGAAGGTCAATCTTATGAACTTCAAGCTGAAGGCGGTGCAAGTTATCAATGGAGAGAAAACGAATCATTTGCAACTGCATTAAATATTTCTAATCCTACAGTTGAACCCGTTTTTGAAACAACATATATTGTTGATATTACGGATTCTAATGGGTGTGTTTATGCAGATTCTGTAACGATTTGTTTGACTGATGATCCATTGGCAGAATTCAAATTGATCAATATAATTACTCCAAATGATGATGGGGACAATGATGTTTTAATATTTCAAGGGTTAGAGGCTTTTCCAGATAATTTACTTACAATATACAACAGATGGGGATATCCAGTATTTGAACGAAGGCGTTATCAAACAGAATTTTCGCAATTATGGAATGGAGAAAATGGGGGAGATATATTACCTGCCGATACTTATTACTACATTCTTGAATTTGATAATAAGGTTTATAAAAGCTCAATCACAATCTTACGATAATACCATAATACTGAAAATAGAATAATATGAAAATCTATACAAAATATATCATTGCTCTTACATTTATTATGATGTTTTCTATTGTCATTAATGGTCAGCAATTGGCACAAAGTTCGTTTATGGAAGCGGCAAAGCATTATTGGAACCCTGGCGCTACTGGTTTGGATCATAATTTAAGAACCAATTTGTTTTTTAGACAACAATGGGTAAGTTTTAATGGAGCACCACGAACAGGATTTTTAAGTGTCCAATATCCATTTATTGATCTTAATATGGCAGCAGGAGCTATTATAAATTTTGATCAGACAGGACCAGTCAGTAAGAAAGGAATACAATTTACTTATGCTTATAAATTGCGAGATATTCTTGGAGAAGATAGCCAACTATCACTTGGAATTAATGCAGGTTTTCAACAATATGTATTTGATGCCTCTAGTGCAGTTTTCAATGATTTTGGTGATGAGTTGTTAGAAGGAAATAAAGCATCATCTGCATTGTTTCCTGCCTTAGGAGCAGGAATTTATTATTTATCCAATACAGAAACTTATAGAGATAATGTTTTTTTTGTTGGGATGGCTTATAGGAATGCATTTACAACTGAGGTATTGATTAATGACAAGAATCAAACGCGAGAAAGACATATTCACTTTAATGTTGGGACAAGAGTTTATCAGCGATACTCATTTGTAGAACCGAGCATTACTGTTAATTATACTGCACCAGACATCTTAGATTTGAGGTTAGGGGTAAGATATGAGATGCAAGACGTGTTTTGGGCAGGTTTGGGGTATTCTAGTATTAATGAGGCATCAATTCAAGGTGGTGTAATACTTCCTGACTTTGGCAATAGATATGCGAAACTAAGAGTTGGCGCTCTAGCTAATTTTGCAGTATCTAATAACATTGCAGAATTTGGTCCAGGATTTGAATTCTTTGTGGGGTATATTTATGATATAGATTGATTGGAGTATAAGTTTTTCTTCATTTATGGCTATAGGATAGAAGTTATGCAAATAACTCTAAGCACCAAACATAGTATTTGGACGAAAACCCTTTCGGGAAATCACATTGCGCATTTAAATATATGTTAAATTATTTGATTATTATTATTATTATGTGGGATCGTTAAATTTTAATTAGCAAATATTGACATATGAAATCTATCATTTTTACTTTTTTATGTATTTGTTTGTTTTTTAATAAAGTAAATGGTCAATTTACTCCTCCGGAATTAATATTTGATGGGATACAACCTGAGTGGACTTACTTGTCTGAAGATACAACATTTATTCAATCGCCAGAGGATCCTTTTTCATCACCGTTTTGGGGAAGGCATATTGTAGATTTCTTAAGTGATGATGATTATTTATATTTATTAGAATTAGTGATTTCTCAAACACCTTATGGAGGTTTAGAAGGATGTTTGTTACATAAGTTGGATGTTAGTACGGGGAAACCAGAGTGGATATACCATAGTACATCTTATGTTGGCAATAAGTACCGCGAGTATTACCAAAGCGGCAGTATGTCATGGTATGGTGATAATATGATAAGATTAGTGGGGGATAAGTCGATAGATACAATTATGGCAAATTCAACAGGTTTATTTAATTTTCACACAAGACCAGTAGAAAAAATAATTGATGTTTCTAATGGGGCTTTGATGTCAGAAAAATATAGCAATCTAAAAGTAGAAGAGAGTTACAATGTGATACCAAATAGGAGTAATGTGATGACACTTGGTAATGGAGATGTAGTACATTCTAGTTATAATTTGTCAGTTAAGAACGGCAAAAAGATTAAAGCTATCGAGGTAAGAGAAGTTGATGATATTACTTTAGATATAGATTCACTTAAATATTTCAGAACAGAGCATATTACAGCTATTGATGAGAATGATTCCGATGCTTTTTCTCCTTACTGGAGGAAGCTTAATAAAGATACATTACTGGTTATTTCGCCTGTTGCAGATACTTCTTCTGGATGGATTTTAGGTGACGTGAAATTAATTTGGTTAGACATTTCAAAGAAGGAAAATGTATCTGTAATTAAAGAATTAAATGTTACCAATGAATTGGAACATCCCGATGGAGCATTTAATAGCAGTGTGCTGCTATTTACTAAAGATAATAACATTTTTATTACACAACAAGTTGAAGATACTTTAAGTATTATAACCCAATATTATGCTTGGTTGGCATGGTATGACCATGACGGAGTCAAATTAGCTAAAGTAAGAAAAAACTTAAACAATGCTGGAGAACCTTATCATCAACACAAATTTATCGGAGTTTTAGATGGTGTAGCTTATGTATTAGCAAGACACGAAAAAACAGTTGATATTTTGGCATGGCATCCTAATGATGATAAGATGGAGGTGTTGAACCAAATAGGGTTAGAAAATGAAGATGTATTGGTTCGATTGAGAATTGGTGAGCCTCAATTTTTACCTGATAATAAACTATTTGTAGGACTTAATGGAACAGTGAAAAATGATAATGATAAAAATTCTGGATTTAATTATTATTACAAATTTGATCTTAAAGATTTAGGAATAATTACAAAAACAGAAAAGATTGCGGAAGACAGCTTCTTTAAAATTATGCCTAATCCTTCA
This sequence comes from Saprospiraceae bacterium, assembly GCA_036479655.1. Classification (GTDB taxonomy): domain Bacteria; phylum Bacteroidota; class Bacteroidia; order Chitinophagales; family Saprospiraceae; genus CAJXUU01. Next base: position 1,831 of record JAZGFO010000002.1, on the reverse strand, counting down.
TCGGGTATATTTAAAATTGAGTTTGGAGCTGCTTTTAGTGGAGAATTAAGAATAATTAATTCTGTAGGTCAATCTGTTTGGGATGATAATGTGAATAATGAAAAATCAATACAAATCAATTTATATAATCAAAAACCTGGGATTTATTTTCTTTATGGAAAAAATATCGATTTAGAAAAGAAATTTAAAACTCGAATTTTATTAGTGAAATAGTAATATTCAATCATCAATATATCCTTGCATAAATTTATAGCCGACTTTTAGCTCCAAGCTAAAATTTCTAACTTCTTGTGGTCGGATAGAGTGCTTTATTCCATTTATGTCTGTATAAGTATAGCTTTCTAATTGTTCGTATTGAATAGCAAGGTCTGGATTGAAACTCAATTCTACAAAAATAATTTTATTTTCACTAAATTCATATTCAAAACCACCTCCAACACTAGCACCATATATAAACTTATTTACAAATTCGTCACTAACAAGATTGTATAATGAATTAGTATTTGTAGAGTTAAGATTAGTACTTATATTGTATTCTGCCCTTAACCCTAACATATAATAACCATTGTACTTTTTGTCATTTGTTATCATTCTTTTACCACCAATCTCTAAAGCAATATTGTTAAATCTATATGCATTGAATGCTGTAAATCCAAAACCCCTTACGGCACTACCTCTGGTATGAAAACCCAATTGAGCATATAATCTACTTGGCATTTCGTCATAAGACTCTACCATTAGATCAATCAATGGCGTAAATAATAATTCTCGTTGAAAGGTATTCCATTTTTGCATATTTAATCCTAGACCACCTTTGATTCCATAATAGTAAGTTTGACTTATAGCTATAGTACTTGTGAGTATAAATGCTAATAAAAGGATGTTAAATTTTTTCATAGGTGGTTAGTTAGTTGTCGTTTTGATTAGCTATAGATTAGCCATTTGCCTTTTTATGGTCGGCAAGAAATTTTTCAAGTCCAATATCAGTTAATGGATGTTTTAATAACCCTAACATTGCCTTTAGAGGACAAGTTATGACATCTGCGCCACTTCTGGCTGCTTGTACTATATGTAATGGAGATCTCACAGATGCTGCAAGTATTTCAGTTTCGTATCCTTGTATCGCATATATCTCTGCAATATCTTCAATTAAGCTCATGCCATCCCATGTAATATCATCGATTCTCCCTATAAATGGTGAAAGGTAAGTAGCACCTGCTTTTGCAGCTAATATAGCTTGTCCAGCAGAAAATACAAGTGTGCAATTGGTCCTTATTCCATGTTCTGTAAACCATGATATAGCTTTTATACCTTCCTTAATCATAGGTACTTTGACTACAATATTTGGAGCAATATCTGCAAGTTTTTTTCCTTCAGCGATCATCCCCTCAAAATCGGTAGAAATCACTTCGGCACTCACATCACCATCTATTAGATTACATATAGCCGCATAGTGTGCATGAATGTTCTCCTCGCCAGTAATCCCTTCTTTCGCCATTAACGAAGGATTGGTAGTTACTCCGTCTAATATTCCAAAAGCTTTAGCTTCAGTGATTTGTTCAAGATTGGCAGTGTCAACGAAAAATTTCATATTGATTTAGTTTTGTATTAATAATTAGAGATAGTCTTAGTGTAGTGTTTCGCTAAAGATACGGAATGTATCTAACAATTGAGACAAAAAAAATGTGAGGAACTACACCGAGTCGCTCAACCACCTACCCTTGCTTCATTTCTGATCTGGGGGAGTTCAGTAGGAGCTGACCGTATAGCCCTCACAATCACAAAAGTAATAGTAATTTTTCATTAACCAAATATTTGTTAAGATGTTTTT
>JAZGFO010000001.1:0-2484 GCA_036479655.1 Saprospiraceae bacterium | reverse complement strand
TTTTCTCTACAAGTTTAGGGGTGTGATTTCCTTTTTCATTCACTTCAAATGATGGCAATATTTTTTCTTCTTCTTTGTCTTCTTTGTTTTTCTTTTTTGATTTTGGAAATAGAACTCTCCATCCCGGATTTAGTATTTCTTTTCCATTTGTTTTAAATTGCACTTTTTCTACTTCTCCTACTACAGTTGTATTTGCTACTTGACATTCGGGATAGAAATTAGCAATAAATCTTCTTGTAATAGCATCATAAACGAATGCCAAACCTCCTGTTAGCGTGTTCTCTTTTCCGGTCGGGATTATTGCATGGTGATCAGTTACTTTCTTATCATCAAATACTCTTTTACTCTTTTTTATTGGCTTTTCGAGTAGTTGAGCAGTAAATTCAGAATAAGATTTGATTCCTTTCAGTATGTCAGGAATTTTTGAATATTGATCATTTGGGAGATAGCTGGTATCTACTCTTGGGTATGTGACGACTTTCATTTCATATAACTTTTGGACTAGTTTCAGCGTTTGTTCGGCACTGTAACTATATCTCTTATTGCAAAAGACTTGCAAACTAGTCAGGTCAAACAATCGAGGTGCGTATTCTTTTCCATTCTTTTTTTCTACAGATATTATATTGAATGTTTTATCTGTGATTTTGGAAAGCAAATTTTGTCCATCTTCTTCTTTTTCAAAACGCCCTTTAGTATAAGAAAAATTTATATTTCTATATTTAGTATGTAATTCCCAAAACGGTTTTGCATTAAAATTTATAATTTCGAGATGCCGATTGACTATCATTGCTAATGTTGGTGTTTGGACTCTACCTATTGACAATACTTGTTTGTAAGCTCCATATTTAAGTGTGTACAATCTTGTAGCATTCATACCTAATAACCAGTCACCTATAGCTCTTGCACTACCTGCATAATAGAGATTATCAAATTCTTCAGCAGGACGCAAGTTTTTAAAACCTTCTTTTATAGCTTCATTTGTAAGAGACGAAATCCACAATCGTTTTACTGGTCCTTTGTAGTTTGCTTGTTTGATAACCCATCTCTGTATAAGCTCTCCTTCTTGACCAGCATCACCACAATTAATCACTAATGTAGCTTTTTTAAACAGGGACTTTATAATTTTAAACTGCTTTTTTACACCGGGATTATCAATGAGTTTTGTCTCAAATTTTTCTGGCAGCATAGGTAATGTATTCAAATCCCAACGTTTCCATGTAGGTCGGTAACCATCTGGAGTGTATAGACTACAAAAATGACCAAATGTCCACGTTACCGCATATCCATTACCTTCAAAATAACCATCCTTTCTTGATTTTGCACCTAAGATAGATGCTATTTCTTTTGCAACAGATGGTTTTTCGGCAATACAAACTTTCATAGTTCTTTGATTTTCACTTACGAACAATTTTCACAATGTCCTTCTATGACAATATTGGTTTTATGTGCTTTGAACCCCTTAGGTATTGTAATATATGGTACGGGTGCTTCTTCTACACAAAACGTATTATCACATTGTGAACAATGGAAATGTAGATGCTCATCATAATGTTGGTGTTCGGTACAGTCGGTAGAGCAGACAGCATACCTTGACGTATCTGTACCATCGAATGCTTTATGAATTATTCCTTTTTCTTGGAATGTCTTTAAACTCCGATATAGTGTTATTCTATCAATGTTAGATAAGAGATATTCAATATCATTATTTGAAAGTGCATTTTTTGTTTTAAGAAATAAAGACAATATTTCCTTTCTTACTGAGGTAGCTCTTAGCTTATGCTTTTTGAGAATGTCTTCTACTGATTTCATTATTATAAGGTTACTACTTTATTTAATAGATAAGATTTAGTCATTGCTACTGCAACTCTTGTAGCATCCGTTGCTTCTACTACATTTGATTCTATTTTACTACCATTTACCACTGCATCTACAAGATCTTTTTGTAGTTGTACATAATCGTTGACGGTACTGTCAGTTTGAAGTATTGTTGGGTCACCATTCTCGGTGAATAATATGTTATTATGTTTTATCTCATTGATTGTAATTTGACCTTTTGTACCAGTAACTGTTAATTCAAATCCAAAGCCTTTGTGCCCAATTCTAGAACCGGTAAAATTGACCAAAGCACCATTTTCCATTTGTGCTACTACTATTGTAGTATCTGCATCATTTTGTTCTATAAGTTTGGGATGTTTAATAGCATTCCCTAATGCAAAAACGGATAGAAATGCAGAATCAACTAACCAATGGACCATGTCAATATCATTCAACATTACATCCATAAAGATGCCTTTGTGGTAGCTTTCAGCAGTACTTAGATGTTTTTGATTAACTATGGATTGATTAAATGGCTCATAGGTTGTAGCATCTATTTTGATTATTTTTCCTAAAGTACCCTTATCAATTTCTTTTTTTAATTTTATTAATTTGGGATTTGATCTTCTCGGAAAAGCTACTACTGTCTTAAGGGAAGGGTATAAAGCA